>NZFT01000023.1 GCA_002690755.1 Phycisphaerae bacterium | reverse complement strand
GCGGAAGGGATGCGACGATCGAGCCGGACCGACGTTCCGGCGATTCCACCGGAGGCGGGTCCGCGGATGCGAAGGAAAGACGAAAAGCGAATGACCATGAATCACGAAGACCACCCACTGCACGGACGACATCCACGATCCCGGATCCCCGGCGTCCCAACGCTCGCGATGCTCGCCACGCTCACGATGCTCGCCGCGACCACGTCCGCCTCCGCCCAGGGGGATGCCCCGGCCCACAGCTTCGCGGAGGCCTTCTTCATCTCGCACGCGGTGGACGTCAACGGCGTTCGAAGCGTGGAGTGGCTCGGCAGCATCGTCATCTGGCTCCTGATGGCCACCAGCGTGGCCAGCATCGGCCTGATCGGCCAGCTCGCCGCCGCGAACCGACGGGCGAGCATCGCCCCCGAGGTCGTCATGCACCGCGCTGCGGAGTACGTCGACGCCGGACGGTACAAGGAGACGATGGCGATGCTCTCGGAACCCGATGCGGAGAGCGATTTCTCGACGATCCTGCTCGGCGGCCTCGAACGGGCCCCCGCCGGATTCCAGTCGATGGAGGGCGGGCTCGAACAGAACGCGACCGAAGTCATCGCCCGCCGGACCCGTCACGTCGAGATTCTGAACGTGATCGGTCAGGTGAGCCCGATGGTCGGTCTCTTCGGCACCGTGTACGGCATGATCCTCGCGTTCCAGTCGATCGTCGCAAGCGGCGGCAACGCGGACCCGGTGCTGCTCGCCGGCGGCATCGGCACCGCACTGGTCACGACGTTCTGGGGCCTCGTGGTCGCGATTCCCGCCCTCGCGGGATACGCCGCGCTGCGCGGCCGGCTCGACGCGAGCCTGACCGAAGCGATCTCGGAGGCCGAGACGATCCTCGAGAAGTTCAGGCCCGGAGATGCGGCGTCCGACGCCCGCCTCCGCTCCGCATCGGAGTCACCGAAACCGTGAGCGCCGTCTCGAAGCTCGACGTGGGACGTCCCGTCCGCACCGGCGCGAACCTGACGCCGATGATCGACATGACCTTTCTGCTGGTCGTGTTCTTCGTCCTCGTCTCCCGGATCACCGCGGTCGAGCAGGTGCCGATGGAGCTCCCCGTACCGAGGGATCCTGCGGCCGGGGCGGCGGATGAAGCGCCCCGCATCGTGGTGAATCTCGTGCATGACGAGCTCGCCGATCGCCGACGTGCGACCCTCGAACAGCGGGACTTCGACCTCGACGTCGCGGGCATCGCCTCCCTCGAGAGCGAGGTTCGGCGGCGGCTCCTCGAAACGCCCGAACTGCAGGTGAATCTCCGCGCGGATCGGCGATTGCCCTACCAGACGGTTTCGCCCGTGCTCGAAGCCCTCGGACGGTCGGGGCGGGGTACCGGTCGACCCGATGGCGTCCGCGTCAATCTCGTGGTGATCGACGAGTCCCTTGCCGCCCGGGAGGAGGACGCGTGAGCCACCGACGACGCCCTTCGACCGCGACCGGACGCCTGGAGAAGGCCAAGGTGGAACTCAATCTCACCCCGATGATCGACGTGGTGTTCCAGTTGCTCATCTACTTCCTGCTCGGGACGAGCTTCGCGGTGGGCGAGCAGACGTTCCGACTGGACGTCCCGGATCGCGGAGAATCGTTCGACATCGATCCGTTCGAGCTCGACGTGACGCCGGTGGTGGTGCAGGTCGCGGGCGGGGGACGGATCAGGGTGGACGGCCCCTGGGAGGGCCCGATCCACGTCGATGCCCTCACCGCCTTTCTCGAGACGCGGCGGGTGGACCGAGGCGGACTGCTGCCCCTCGACACGCCGGTCCACATCGATCCGCGCCCCGACGTCGACTGGGGCGAGGCGGTCGAAGCGTTCAACGCCGCGGTCCGCGCCGGATTCGATTCGGTGGGGTTCATCGACACTTCCAGCGGAAGCGGCCCCTGATGCGGACGATCGGTCGCATGCCCCGCCTCGGCGGTGTCTTCGCGCTGGCCCTCGCCGGAGGTTTCGCGGCCGCGCCGCGGACGTCACCACCCGCCTCACCACCCGCCTCACCACCCGCCGTCGCCCCCGAAGCGATCGAGGCCGACTTCGAGTCCATCGAGGACCCACTGGACCGCGCCGATCGTCGCCTCGAGTCGGCGGCGGCGATCCTGCGCGAGGAGATTCCACCGCGGGTTCGAGCCCGCCTGATCTGGACCCCCTTCTCGCGAGCCCTCGCCGGATCCGTTCAGGTCCCCCTCCGCCGCGCCCGGCGGTTCATCGAAGCGGCTTCGTCCGACCTCGCATCGACCACCGGCCTGGGACGCGACCGACGCGTCGCGCAGGCCATCTGTCTCACCGCCACGCTCGAGATCCTCGAAACCATGAGCCGCGGCGATCGCCCCCGGATCGACTCGGAACCCCTGCGGAAGCTGCATCGAGGAATCGGTGAGGCCGCGGAACGAACCACCGAACTCGACGGTGCGACGCTTGCCGGCCTCGCCCTGCTCGCGCTGATCGCGGAGGAATCCGCATCCACTCGGTCCGCGGCGACCCTGCTCACCCGGGTTCGAGAGAATCCGGGGGGCGTGGATGCGATCGAGTTCGAATGGCTGGACCGACTCGCGAAGTCCGGCGATGCGACCGCGAAGAACCGGCTCGCCGTCGCTCGAGACATGCTGCGGATCCGGCGCCGACCCGCGGATCGCCTGCTCCTCGCGGCGATCCTGCTGCAGGCCGCCTCCGAGACGATGCCGGCCACCCGGGCGACGCAGGTCGCACTCGTCGAACTGCTCCGAACCACCGAGGAGAATCCGGTCGTCCGTCCGAAACTGGTTCGTGGACTGGCTGGAATCGCGAGCGGACTCGATTCCGGCGACCAGGCGGAAACGATGGCACCGCTGATCGCCCTCGGTCGCGCCATCGAATCCGGTGAGGCCGGTGACCTCGCGACGGCGATCCGACTCGCGCAACGCGGATTGGAGGCCGAAACCGACGACGTCGCGATGGAGGCCCGCCTCGAACTCGCGAATCTGGCTCTTCGCGCGGATCGCCTCGACGAGGCGATCGAGCAACTCGTCGCCGCGTGCGAACTGCTTCCCGCCCACCCGAGCACGCTCCGTGCCGCGGAACTCGCGGTGCGGCTCGCGGACGCCGAGCCCGACGATCGACGCCATGCCGTCACCGTCGGCCGCCTCGCCGCCGCGATCCCACGTCACCCCGCACTCGACGACTGGATCATGCGATCCGGGGAACGCGCGATGTCGCGCGGCGACCAGAACGCGGCCCGGGACGCCTGGACCACGATCGACCGGCGATCGACCCGTGGACCGGAAGCGCTGGTGCGGATCAGCGAGCTCGAGGATCCCGGCATCGAGCGCGAGTTGCTCCTGCGACGGCTCGAAGCGATCGACGATCGCCTTCCCGCGGATCCGCTCGCGCCCCTCCGGGTCGACGCCGAGCTCGCCCGGATCGGCCTGCTCCTCGATCTCGACCGCGTGAATTCGGCGGCGAAGATCGCCTTGCAGTGGACCACGCCGGGCCCGCTGCCCGAGAACGAACGAACCCGGATGCGACTCGCGACCCTCGCGATCGAAGCCCTGCGACGCGACGGCCGGGAGCCCGAAGCCGCTGGAATGCTCGCCCGTCTGGAGCGCGACGATCCGGCCCTCGCCCGACGCCTGCTCGCGACCGCGCGGCGTGAAGCCCACCGCTCGGTGGTGGCGTCCCTCGATGCCGATGACCGACGCGATGCCGGTGCGACGGCCGATGCGGTGCTCGCGGTCGGCGCTCGAACCGACCAGGGCACGGACCCGCTGCGGTCCGAGCTCGATGACACCACCCTGCTGGAATGGGCTTGGATCGATGCCGCCGCCGGACGGGCGAAACGGGCGGGAGCACGGCTCGATCGGATCCTCCTCGGCAATCCCGACGCGATCGAACCACTGGCCCTGCAGGCGATCCTGCTGGGCGGGCGTCTCGCCACCGCACCCGATGCCTCGCGGACCGTGCCGACCGAAGCCGATGCCGCCGCGGCGATTCGCATCCTGACCAGGATCGTGCGAGGAACGACCCCGGCCGATCCGATCTGGTGGCGATGCGAGATCGAACGACTCGAACTGCTGCAGCTGCTCGGTCGCAATCTCGATCGAATCGGACCCCGCATCGACCGACTCCGGGCCGAGCGACCCGACTTCGGCGGAGACGCGTTCCAACGTCGTTTCGAACGCCTCCGCGGACTCGTTTCGGTCGAGACACGCTGATCCGCGGCGGACGAGGTCCGACCTGCGGACGACCGGCCCACCCGAATCACATCTGACGAAGTTCGTCCCGAAGGATCGCCGCGAGTTCGTAGTTTTCCGAGGCGACGGCCGCGAGCAGTCGCTGTTCGAGGTCGTTCCGCTGGCTCGAAGGCAACTGGGGTTGAAGGACGTCGCGCATGCCCTCGAGCATCGAGATCTCCGGCGGCTCCGCTGCGTCTTCGGCCAGCCCGTGGCGAATGTCGTTGATCGCCGCCTCGAGGATGTTCCGTGCCTCGCTCGAAGCCTGGTCGCGAATCGCGACCAGTGAGGCCGCCCGCGCCCGGGTCGCGATCACCTGCGGCCTGAACTGCTCGAGCACGCTGCGATCCTCGTCCCTGCAGGCGCGGTCCCGACACAGGTCGAACACCCGGAGATTCCGACTCGTGTCCCGCACCACCAGTTCGTACGCCTCCAGCGTGGAAAACGCGACATAGCGCTGATGGACCTGCACCGCTTCGGCTCGCAGTTCGCCCGCAAGCGTCTCGTCGATCTCGAATTCCGGATCTTCGGCCACCTGCGACTCGACCGACGTGAGCCGGTCCTCACCGCCGTCGGGGCGTCCGTCCATCTCCATCTGGAGCAGGCCCAGCTCCACCCGCACCTGGAGCACCTCCCGGTCCTCGGTCAACGAGACGATCCTCGCCTGAAGACCATCGCCCTCGAAGGGCCAATCACGCATGAGTCCGGTCAAATCGTGCTTCACGGCGTCTCCAGAGGGGTTGCTCGCAGGTGGGTCGACCCTGTGGATCGTACCGGTCATCCACCCCGCGCCGGGTCTTCCGGATGCTCCCGTCCGAGGCAACGCGATCCTCACCGAAAAAATTTGCTCCCGTGAAGATACGTGATCGATCGAACCGAAACCCCGTTCAGGGAGAAGAAATGGTGTTCGTCGGATCATTCGGCGGAGCCTCGGGAGGAGATCACCACCAGTTCGGAACCAACCTGTGAAGTCGACCCTTGTTTCGACGACCGCGCTTCATACAATCGAAGTGGCTGGTCTGGGAGGGCCGGCCGATCCCCTGGGNGCTCCCCCTCGGGATTCGCAAGGAGGTTCCGAGCNCGGAGTGAGCTCGGAAGAAGAAGAGGTAAAGGGATCATGGCTCGAAACGCTGTTCACACAGAGCTCCAGTTGTATNTGCGCGAAATCAACGGGATCAACCTGCTCTCCGCCCAGGAGGAGAAGGATCTCGGCTGGTTGATCGTCAACGACAGCTGTCCGGAAGCNAAGGATCGNATGATCAAGGCGAATCTTCGCCTNGTGATCGCGATCAGCAAGAACTACTCGAATCGCGGNCTTCCNCTCCTCGATCTGATCGAGGANGGGAACATCGGCCTCATNCGNGCGGTGGAAGGNTTCGANCCGGCNCAGGGCGCNAGGTTCAGCACCTACGCCTCGTGGTGGATCAAGCAGTCNATCAAGCGGATGCTGGTCAANGCNACCCAGCCGATCCACATTCCGGCCTACATGGTCGANCTGATCGGNAAGTGGCGACAGACCGCGGCGCGNCTCGANGANGANCTCGGNCGACAGCCGAGCAACGCCGANATGGGNGCCGCCCTNCAGATNCCNGATCGAAAGATCGAAGCGATCCGNCGNGCGATGAAGGCGGTCTCGACCGGCAATCAGGCGCCGACCGGAATCAACGGAGAGGCCGCGGACTTCGCGGAGATGTGCCCGGATTCCCGGAACGCCGAACCTGAGGCGGAAAGCGAACATCGCGAGGAATTCGCGATGGTCCTGAAGCTGCTCGAGTCGATCGACCAGCGGGATGCCCGGGTCATTCGACTGCGATTCGGTCTGGAAGGCCAGCCGCCGCTCACCCTCAAGGAGATCGGCCGAGAAGTCGGACTCACCCGGGAACGCGTGCGTCAGATCGAGATGGAAGCGCTCCGGCGACTCCAATCCCAGTTGATGGACGATCGACCGGGCCGCTTCCTCCGCACGATCGCGGACGCGGTCGGGCTCGATGATCACGATCGGGCCCACCGTCGCTCGCAGACCGAAGCCAACTGATCCGAATGCGGGCTGCGGCCCGAGTGGACCATGAGGCCGGAATCTCGGAACAAGAACCTCGGAACACGAACCGCGGGCCCGATCGATCGATCGGGCCCGCGTTGCGTCTGGAACGATCGACGCGAATCGGACGGGTCACCCCCACCTCCGTCCGTCGCGGTGCCTCCCCCGATTCCTCGACCGAATCAAGCGCTCGAGGATCAGGAGGGACGCTTGTAGAACGGCAGATCGACGATCTTCGCGTCGGTGCCACCTCCGAGGTCGATCCGAACGGTCTCGCCGGCCTTCGCCATTTCGGCCGGGACGTAGGCCATCGCGATGGGGTGCCCGAGGGTGGGACTCGGACAGCCACTGGTGACGGTGCCGACGGGCCGGTCACCGTCGAGCACGGCCATCCCCTGACGTGGACTTCGTCGGCCCTCGAGGGCGAGGCCGACGAGTTTCCGAGTCGAGCCCGTCCCGGCGATCTTCCGCAAGGCGTCCTGGCCGATGAACCGACCCTCCTGGGCATCAGACTCGCCCTTGTCGAGCTTCACCGCGAAACCGAGACCGGCGGAGAGGGGATCCGTCGCTTCGTCGATTTCATGACCGTACAGGGGCATGCCCGCCTCCATCCGCAGGCTGTCACGGGCGCCGAGGCCGACGGGACGGACGGCGGCGTCGTCGGCCCCCACGTCCTTGAGCAGCATGCCGAGGGCCTGCTTCGCGAACTTCGCCCCCAGGATGACCTCCACGCCGTCCTCCCCGGTGTAACCGGTACGACTCACGATGATCTTCATCACGAGGACGTTCTTCACGGTGAAGCGATAGCGCTTGAGCGTGGGAACCTCGGTCGAGACCGCGCCGAGAAGTTCCATCACCTTCGGGCCCTGGATCGCGCACATGCACGTCGACTCGGTCTGGTCGACCATCTTGAACCTGTGGTCCTCCTCCGCCTTCACCCGCTCGAAGTGGGCCACGATCTTGACCCGGTTCGCACCGTTGCACACCACCATGTAGTCGTCGTCGGCGAAGCAGTAGACGAGCACGTCGTCGAGACATCCGCCCGTCTCGTTGCAGATCAGGCCGTACCGGCACTGACCACCCGCCATGCCCCTCACCAGCCGGGTGCAGACGCGGTCGAGGAAGCGACGGGCATGTCTTCCGGTGATGCGAAGCCGCCCCATGTGGGAGACGTCGAAGAGGCCTCCGCTGGTCCGGGTCCAGACGTGTTCATCGCCGATCGAGCCGTAGTGGAGCGGGAGCTCCCAGCCGGCGTAGTCGACCATTTTCGCCCCGTGCTGGAGGTGGAAGTCATGAAGCGGGGAACGGGTCGCGGTGGTGTTGGAGGCCATTCCCGCACGGTAGCGGTGCGACTCGCCCGCCGCCACCTGCCGGGGATCGCGAAATCGGTTCCAACGCTGCGGATCGTACCGGTTGTGCCGGCATCCAATCGACGAATCGATGGATCCTGACCTGCAACGCTTCCCCTGAATTCGATGGTTCCATCGTCGCATCCCGCGGTGCGATTCCAGGAACCCCAGGAGGAAGAACGATGCCCGCCAAGAACACGACCAGAACGACCCAGAGCTCCGAACGCGAAGTCTTCTTCCGGCTGGCGATGGCCGCCACCGGAATCGGACTCCTGCTCTCGATCCTGATCTGAGCACCGATCGAACCACCGAGATTCCGTGATCGCCCGAGGGCGGACGGACCGGTGATCGACCGCCCCGTCGAACCGCCTTCCCGGCAGCTCGACGGGGCGTCCCCATGGCCGTCGGGGTATTCTGCGAAGTCCATGCAGACGGGCCCCCCGACATTCCTCCAATCAGGCACGACCCCGCGATCGCGGGCCGACACCCTTCCGTGCCGGTCGGTGGAATCGGCGCGCCGGGTCCCGATCGGAATCCTCGACCGATTCCTTTGCGTGGCCCTGCTCCTGATCACCCTCGTCGGAACCGGCCCGACCACCCTCGCCCAGGACATCGACGACGAGACGTTCGCCGATCGCCCGATCGCGGAGGTCGAGTTCAAGGGACTGGAACGAGTCGAGATACGACTCGTGCAGAACAACATCCGGACCGCCTCGGGACAGCCCTTCGATGCCGGATCGCTCCGCGACGACGTCGCGACGCTCTACCGACTCGGTCAGTTCCAGACCGTGACCGCCGACGCGGTGCTGCTTCCCGACGGGAGCGTCAAGGTCATCTACCGGGTGACCGAGCAGGCGATCATCCGCGACGTCCAGACGGTCGGAAACACCCTGGTCTCCGACCAGGAACTCCGGGGCCAGATCCCCCTCTACGCCGGTGGGCCTCGCGACGACTTCCTCGTGGAACAGTCGTTGCTCCGCATCAAGGATCTCTACCGGACCAAAGGGCACTATCTCGCGGAGGTCTCGGTCGACGATTCGAGGCTCACCGAGGATGGGATCCTGATCTTCATCATCGTGGAGGGACCCCGGGTCCGGATCAAGGAGATCGAGTTCGTCGGCAATCGCAACTACCCCGCGAACATCCTCGGTTCGAAGATCCAGACGAAACCGGCGATCCTGTTCTTCCGCAAGGGCGAACTCGATCCGAACCGCCTGATCGACGACGTCGCGACGCTCGACCGCTTCTACAAGGATCGGGGTTGGATCGACGTCCGCGTCGACAGCCGCGTGATGCTCGGCCCCGATTCGAAGGAAGCCAAGGTCGTCTTCGTGATCGACGAGGGACGTCAGTACCGGCTCCGCGCAATCGACATCGCGGCGAGCGGTGGCCTCGACTCCCCCCTCGACGTCTTCACCAACGAGCAGCTCCTCGCACTGGCGGACCTGCGGCCCGGCGATCCCTACGAACGCCCCAGGGTCGACGCGACGATCGACGACATCCGGGATGCTTACTTTCAGATGGGATTCGTCGACGCGCGGGTCACGGCCAGAAGCCTTCGCGTGGGCGAACAGGCGGAAGTGGACATGATCATCCAGATCGTCGAGGGACCTTCCTCGAACACCGGTCTGATCATGATCCAAGGCAACTTTCTCACCAAGGACAAGGTCATTCGCCGCCTCGTCAAGGTGCGGCCCGGCCGCCCCCTCGACGGCACGCTCACCGAAGAGGCCCGAGTGGCCATCGAACGGACGCAGCTGTTCAACGAGGCCCGGATCTCGATCCAGCAGCCCACCCCCGACGCCCCTCGGGTGCGCGACATCATCATCGAGGTCAAGGAACGAAACACCGGCTCCTTCAACTTCGGCGCGGGTCTGGGATCCGACAGCGGGATCTTCGGTGAATTCAGTTTCCGACAGACCAACTTCGACATCGCGGACTGGCCGCTCACCGCCGAGGAACTGATCAGCGGCCGGGCCTTCCGCGGCGCGGGACAGGCGTTCGACATCACCGTCGCCCCCGGCACCGAAGTGAGCCAGTTCTCGGTCTCCCTCACCGAGCCGCACATCTTCGAGTCGAACGTCTCCGCCCAGTTCGCCGGCTCGTACCGCAATCGGATCTTCAGCCAGTACACCGAGGAACGGCTCGTGGCCAGTGGCAATCTCGGCCAGCGACTGGGCGACGTCTGGGTGGGGAACCTCGCGGCGTCCGTCCAGCGCGTGGAGTTGACCGATTTCGATCCTTCGACGCCGCTGGCGGTCATCGACGATCGGGGTCCGGACCTCTTCGCGACGATCGGTGCCACGCTTCGGCGAACCACCGTCGACGACCCCTTCCGACCAGGGAGGGGGTCCGCCCTGCAGATCGGCCTCACCAAGGCGATTCCGCTGAGCATCGATCGGACCACGAACGACGGCTTGTCGGAACCCGAGAACGTGGACTACTGGAGTGTGAACGCGGAGCTCGCGAGCTTCCTCACCCTCTACGAGGACTTCCTCGGTCGCAAACATGTACTGAGTCTGCAGACCGACGTGTCGTGGATCTTCCAGGGCGACGCCCCCACGTTCCAGAAGTACTATCTGGGCGGGCAGACCTTCCGCGGCTTCCAGTTCCGAACCATCAGTCCGAAATCGGATCAGACCCTCGGGCAACCGGGTGGATCCGGCAACTTCGAGCCGATCGGTGGCAGCTGGCTTCTCTTCGCCGGCGCCCAGTACGAGATGCCGATCGTCGGGGAAAGCTTCGCGGGCGTCGTATTCGTCGATTCCGGCACGGTGAGCGACACGCCGGGCTTCGACGACTACCGGGTCTCCGTGGGCCTCGGCGTCCGGCTCTACCTCCCGATCCTCGGGCCCGCCCCGCTCGCCTTCGACTTCGGCTTCCCTCTGATCAAACAGCCCGATGACGAACGCCAGGTCTTCAGTTTCAGCGCGGCCCTTCCCTTCTGAATCCCCGTGGGGAATCGTCGTCCCGCCCCCCGGATCGGTGGGGGTCCGTACAATCCTCGACGACCTTCCGCCCATTCCTCACCCGGAGTTCCGTCGCATGCCCGTGGACCGACTCACGTCAACGAATCGTCTTGCTCGCCTCTTCGGCCCGACCGCCCTCGTGGCGAGCCTCGTCGTTCTGCTCCACACGATGTCCGTGAGCGCCTCCCGCCCGGTGGTGGTGAAGGCGGAACCGACTCCGGTCGCGGTGGTCAACGTCGCCCGGGTGCTCGAACAGATCGACGAGAAATCCGAATGGGAGATCAAGATCGAGGCGCTCAAGGGCTCGATCCAGCAGGAGGGCATCGGCCGGCAGCAGGCGATGGAACGCCGACTCGCCGAGAGCGAGGCCGCCTCGTCGCCGGAAGAGCGCCAGGGAATACGCGACGAAGTCGCCCTGATGCAGCTCCGCCTCGAGCAGTGGGCGAACATGAAGGCGATCGAAGTCGATCGAGAGCAGTCCCTGATGTGGCGAAGCATCTATCGGAACCTCCGGCGTGAAGCGGAACGCGTCGCCGAAGCCGAGGGCTTCGCGCTGGTCCTCGTGGACGACTCCGCAGGTGAGATCCGGACCCAGTCCGGCACCCAGGTCCCGCTCCAGACCCAGGTCCTGCAGCAGATCACCAACCGTCGGATTCTCTTCGCGGCCAACACCACGGACATCTCGGACCAGGTGATCGTCCGCATGAACAACGCCATCGTCTCCCCCTGATCGACTCGCAACCGGATCATCGAACCATGAACGCATCACGACTCAGAATCCTCGTCGCCGGCACCGCCGCGATCGCCATGCTCGCCGGCGCGGCCCGGGTGATGTTCGCCGTGCCGAGCAGCCCGCCGATCGTCGCCACGGTCGATCTCGAACGCCTCTTCAACAATCTCGACGTGCAGAAGACCGAAGGCGAGCGGGTCGACGCCGTCGCGGTCAAGTACGACGCGCAGCTCGACCAGCTCCGCGGACGCATCGAGAACCTCCAGGCGGAACTGGAGAACTTCGAGCAGGGCGGGGAAGCCTGGCTCAAGACCAGTCGGGACGCCGAGTCGGCGATCAGTGAATACCAGGCGATCGAACAGTTCGCCCGACTCAAGGTCGAGGCGGAACGGGCGAAGTCGATGCGCACCGTCTACGAGCGGATCCGAGCCGAGGTCGAGACGTTCGCGAAGGCCCAGACCCCGCCCATCGACATGGTGATCATCGACGACACGGTGCCGCAGCTCGAACCGTCGACCGCCGAAGCGATGCAGAAGCAGATCTCCGCTCGCCGGATGATCTATTCATCCGTCGCGTTCGACATCACCGACCTCCTCCTCGCCCGCATGAACGCGGCGACGGGAAGCGGCGGGTGAACGACCAAGGCCCGGCGCTTCATTCGTCTCGAACCGCCGCGGAGATCGCGGCGCTGGTCGATGGGAGCCTCGAAGGCGCCGAAGACGCCGTGGTCCGGGGGATCGACACCGTCGAACACGCGATCGCGGGCGACCTCACGTTCATCGGCGACGCCCGCCATGCGCGACACTGGTCGGCTTCGAACGCTTCGGTCGCACTGGTCACCCGTGAACTCGACCTCGGCGAATGGGACTCCACCGGTCGCGCCGCGATCCGCGTCGACGACGCGGACCAGGCGATGATCCAGGTGCTCGAGCTCATCGAGGCGGCGACCGCGGAGCTCGCCGACCACCCCCCCGCCGGCGTTCATCCCGACGCCCGGGTGGATCCGACCGCATCGATCGCCGACGACGCGACGATCGGCCCCTTCGTGGTGATCGGTCCGCGATGCCGAATCGGCGCCGACGCGTGCATCGAATCCGGGGCCCGGATCTACGCGGACGCGGTCATCGGCGAGGGTGTCCGGCTTCATGCCAACGTGACGATCCGGGAACGCTGCGTGGTCGGAGCCCGTTCGATCCTCCACGCCGGGGTCGTGATCGGCAGCGACGGCTTCGGCTACCGCCCCGCCCCGGACGGTCGCGGCCTCCGGAAGATCCCCCACGTCGGTCACGTGGAGATCGGCGAAGAGGTCGAGATCGGCGCCAATGCCTGCGTCGATCGCGGCAAGTTCGGGCCCACGGCCATCGGTGCCGGCACCAAGATCGACAATCTCTGCCAGATCGGACACAACGTCAGGATCGGCCGGTGCGTCGTGATCAGTGGATTGACGGGAATTGCCGGGAGTACGACCATCGGGGACGGTACGCTCATCGGCGGCGGTTCCGGCCTGAGCGACCACATCCGGATCGGTGCGGGCTGCCAGATCGCCGGACGATCGGCGGTGATGAACGACATCCCCGATGGCGAGACCTGGGCGGGCATGCCCGCGAAGGAAGCCCGGATCGCCATGAAGGAGCAGGCCGTGATCCGTAGACTGCCCGACTGGTCCAAACGACTCAAGGAACTGCTCGACGACCGCTGATCCCCCGCTTTCCCCCACCATCGTCATGCTGAGACCAGAAACCGAGACCGAGACCGAAGCAAGCACCGAGAACGCCGAGGATGCCTCGACCCCTCCGGCCATCTCGTCGCGTCAGCACACGATCGCGGCACCGATCACCGTCAAGGGACTCGGGCTCCTCCTCGGCGCTCCCGTCGAAGTGGTGATCGAGCCCGCGGATCCCGATCACGGGATCGTGTTCGAACGGAACGACCTCGACCCGCCGGTCCGGATTCCGGCGCTCGTCGAGAACGTCGTGCCGCGCGGCCGCAGAACCACGCTGAAATCGGGCGAGGCCACCATCGAGACCGTCGAACACTGCATGTCGTCGCTCGCGGGACTCGGCATCGACAACGCCCTGATCAGGATCCACGGTCCCGAACTCCCCGGCGGCGACGGTTCCGCCCGGCCCTTCGTCGATCCCCTGCTCGAAGTCGGCGTGGTGGAGCAGGACGCCGACCGTCGATTCTTCGACCTGCAGGAGGCGATCGTGATCGACGAAGGCGACGCGATGATCGCCGCGATCCCGCACAAGACACCCGGCATGCGGGTGGTGTTCGACCTCGACTACAACGCCTTCGGCGGACGCATCAAGCGACAGGTCCTCAACTGGGACACCGCGGTCGAGGACTACGTCGGCAACCTCTCTTCCGCACGGACCTTCAGCCTCGAGGAGGAGGCGAAGGCGATGTGGGAGCGAGGCATCGGACGCCATCTGACGCCGAAGGACGTTCTGGTCATCGGCGACGACGGTCCGATCGAGAACGCCTACCGCTTCGATGACGAGCCGGTCCGGCACAAGATCCTCGACATGCTGGGCGACCTCTACCTCGTGGGCTGTCCGGTCCGCTGCCGCGTGGTCGCCTACCGATCCGGGCACGGCCTGAATCGGCGGCTCGGACTCGCGATCCGCGAGCAGATGGCGGCGGCGGATCGCCGGTTCAGCGTTCAGCACGGCCGGGTCATGGATATTCGCGCGATCCAGCGGACGCTTCCGCATCGGTACCCGATGCTGCTCGTCGATCGCGTGATTGAAATGGACGGCGAGCACCGGGCGGTCGGCGTCAAGAACGTGACGATGAACGAGCACTTCTTCCAGGGCCACTACCCGGGCACGCCCATCATGCCGGGGGTCCTGATCATCGAAGCGATGGCCCAGATGGGCGGACTCCTGCTGAGCCAGCGGCTCGAACACACCGGCAAGATCGCGGTGCTCCTGAGCCTCGACAACGTGAAGCTCCGAAAGCCGGTCGGACCCGGAGACCAGCTGATCATCGAGGCGGAACGCCTCCGAGCGAGCGCCCGACTGGGTCACGTTCGCTGCAAGGCGATGGTGGACGACCGGATCGCGGCCGAAGCGGACATCAAGTTCATGCTCGTCGACGCCGAACAGGAGTGATCCGAACCCCGATCCCCGCCCCCTCCGCACCGACCTCGTCCGACGTTCGTGATCTTCTGGAAGCCCGATTCACCCCACTCGGGGCGGTTTCCGCTGATCCACCGGCCCCGGAATGCCGATGTCACCGGGTAGCCGTTCCCCAGCACCCTCCATTCGGAGCAGATCCATGCGCATCCTCCTTGACGAGAATCCCTGCGACATCCCCGCGGGCACCGTGGGCGAGGCCATCGCCATCGCCGCCGAAGCCGCGGAGAAGGCCGGCCGGCTGGTGGTCGAGGTCCGGGTCGATGGCGCCATGCTCACCGACGAGGAACTCCAGACCACGGCGCGTCTCCAGGACGCGGCGGAAGAGGTCCACATGCTGACCACGACGATGGAGGCGCTCCTGCGAGACACGTTCCTTCAGGCGGCGGAGACCCTCAGCGCGGCCGAGCGCGAGCAACGGGCCGCGGCGGAGGCCATGCAGAGCGGACGCGCCGCCGAGGGCATGACCTCGCTCATGCAGTCCCTCGAGGGATGGTCGGGGATTCGCGATGCCGTCGTGCAGGGACTCTCGCTCGCCGAGATTCCGACCGAGGACGTCGAGTTCGACGGGGTCAGACTCGCCGACGCGATCGTCGACCTCCAGAAGCGACTGGGCCGACTCAAGGACGCGATGGTCGCGGAGGACGTCTCGGCGACCTGCGACTGCCTCCTCTACGAACTCCCGGAGTCCACCACGGCGTGGCGGACCCTGCTCGAAGGACTCCACCACCGCTTCGAAGCGGTCGGCGAAGACACGAGCGATTCCAACTTCTGACCAGGAAGATCCGGCGAACACCATGGCGACCAAGACGACGCTCAGACGCATCGAGACCCTCCTCGAGAAGACCGAGACCGCGATGAAACGGACGGCCTGGTTCGAGGCCGAACGCGAGGCGGTGGCCGCGCTCGACCTCGCCATCGAATCGGGGGATCACGAATCCGCCGCGCGGGCCTGTCTTCCACTTCAGGAAGCACGCCGGCAGCGGGCCCTGGAGGCGATCGACGCCGCCAAGGGCCAGGTCGACGTGCTCGATTCGGTTCCCGGCGAGATCGAATCCGTCGAAGCCGGCGTCTACCTCATCGAACCGAACGGCGTCGGCGCGGATGCCCGAAGACTCCGTATCGCGGCGCTTCAACTCGAAGTCCCGGTGCTGGTGGTGTGCCGCGAACCGGTGAATCGCATGGGNCTGGTGACCATCGTCGCGATCGGCGGCAGNACNGTGCGAACCCGAGTCGATCCGCCCGCGGACCTCGAACAGCCCGACCTCGAATGGACGCTCGCCGCACTGGAACAACTTGGGGATTCGGCCATCGAGGGACTCGATCCGGGCCTTTCCGGTCCGCAGCGGATCGACTCGCTTCGAGCCGTCCTCGACTCCGTGACGGACCACGAACGCCTCCATCAGGCGTTGGCGGACGCCCTTCGCGCCGCGGCCGGCTGAATGCACGGCCTCAGCGCCAGTCGAGTTCCTCCGGAAGCGTGTTCAAGTTCACGCATCCCTTCGGCGTGACGATCACCAGATCCTCGATCCGGATGCCGCCCAGCCGGGCGTCGTAGAGCCCCGGCTCGATGGTGACCGCGTCGCCGATCACCAGCGGCGGCCCCTTGAAATCCAGCAGCGGCGCCTCATGGACCTCGAGACCGAGGCCGTGCCCGGTTCCGTGAACCATGCCGCAATAGTCGGCGCCGTCCTCCGGAGGCAGCCCGACGCCGAATCCGTGGGCCCGGATCTCCGCGATACCGGCTTCATGCACGGCCTCACCGGTCGTCCCGGCGCAGGTCGCGGCCTCCGACGCGGACTTGGCGGCCTTGACCGCGGCATGCATCGCCGCGAGCCGGGGGGAGATCGTCCCGTGAACCACCGTACGAGTGCAATCGCCGTTGTAACGCGTCTTCTTGTCCTGGGGAAAGATGTCGATGATCACGGGCTCACCGGTGCGCAGCGGTCCCGATCCGAGCTCGTGACAGTCGGCACCCGCCGGTCCGCCGGCGATGATCGCCGGACGCGTCGAGAATCCCTGCCTGATGAGGTGAAGATCGATCATCGAACGCACGATCTCGCTGGTGAGGACCGCCCCTTCGTGAAGCAGCCTTCCGGCCGAGTCCGCGCCGGCTCGAGCGATGGTCTCGCAAGCCAGCCGCATCGCCGATTCGGTCACCGCCTGGACGGCGCGGAGATGGTCGATCTCCTCCTCGTCCTTCGCCCGGCGATCGACGATCCCCAGGTCACGATCGCAGAACACCTCGATCCCTCGTTCGAGAAAACAGTCCGCGAAGAGCATCGGAAGGTCCCGATGGACCACCGCGCGATTGATTCCGTGCCGGATCAGAAACTCCGCCGTGGCCTGCGCGGTGGCGATGCCTCGGTCACCCGAGAGCCCTCCGGTCGGTTCGAAGTCCCCCGGGCAGGTGACGTCGTCGGCTCGCGCCGTCGCACGTGCCCGGGCCATCTCGATGTCCCTGACCATCAACGTCGATCGTCGCTCGCCATTCTCATCCCATTCGATCAATGCGGCGGGATCACCGACCAGAAAGCGAATACGGCGATAGAGGGACATGTCGGCCGCGGGAATTCCCGCGAATACCGTGGCAGTGCTGTCTTTTGAATTCACGTGACGCGAACTCCGCAGGGCAGGACAAGTGAGATTTTCGTCCGGCGTTGATCATACCCGTACCTCGAAGTCGGAAATAATGAATTACCCGCCCATATCACCCCACCGAGGCGGGCCGATCGCCGGATCTGGCCAAACATAGACTTGTGAATCAGGGCCGGAACGGGGATCATTCTCGGACGACCCGTCTCGGCGGGTCATCTCCTCCTCGAACCACCAACGCCGGGAAACCACGATGCGAAAAACCATCTCCACCACCCTTCTCCTTGGAATACTCGCCCTCGGCGGTTGCAACGCCACCTCCAGCGACGTCGTCGGAACCTGGCAAGGACGCGCCGCCGCCGATGAAGCACCGTTCTCCTTCGGCGCCGTGACCTTCGCCCCCGATGGGACCTTCACCGCGGAAGCGAAGTACGGAGACACCACCCGCGCCGTGAGCGGGCGGTACACCACCGAGGGAGCGCAGATCACGCTGGACGGCCAGGGCATTCCACCCCGCGTCTACGAGGTCTCGACGGGCGACGACACCGCCGTGTTCACGGATCAGACGACCGGAAGGTCGATGACCCTCGATCGATTCAAGTGATCCGGCGAACGGCACCCGCCGACCGCCGACCGAAACACGAACGACGCCGGTCCTCCCCGATGGGAGGACCGGCGTTCGTGTTCCGGTGGCCGCGGTGGTCGGCGTGATCAGTCCCGGACGAGCCGCCGGTACTTGATCCGGCTCGGGTTCGTCGCGTCCTCGCCCAGCCGCTTCCGCCGATCCGCCTCGTAGCTCGACCAATCACCCTCCCACCACTTCACCGCGCTGTCACCCTCGAAGGCGAGGATGTGGGTGGTGATCCGATCGAGGAACCAGCGATCATGGCTGATCACGACGGCACAACCGGCGAAGGACTCGATCGCGTCCTCGAGGGCTCGAAGCGTGTGCACGTCGAGGTCGTTGGTGGGTTCATCGAGGAGGAGCACGTTGCACTCGCTTCGCAGCATCCGGGCGAGATGCACCCGATTCCGCTCGCCCCCCGAGAGGTCGTCGACGCATTTCTGCTGAGCGGTGCCCGTGAATCCGAAGCGGCTGACGTAGGCCCGACTGTTGACCGTGGCGTTTCCGAGCTTGAGTTCCTCGTCGCCGTCGGTGATCGCCTCCCAGATCGACTTGCCGGCGGGCAGGGAGTCCCGTCCCTGCTCGACGTAGCCGAGCTTGACGGTCTCGCCCACCTCGAACGCCCCCGCGTCGACCTCGTCGTCGCCGGTGATCATCTTGAACATCGTCGTCTTGCCGGCACCGTTCGGCCCGACCACGCCGACCACCCCGCCCGGGGGCAGGGCGAACGTCAGGTCGTCGAAGAGCAGCTTCTCGCCGAACGCCTTGGAAACGGACTTCGCGGTGATGACCCGATCGCCGAGCCGCGGGCCGGGCGGGATCCAGATCTCGATCTCCGCCAGCTTCTCGCGTCCCTGTTCGCCGAGCATCTTCTCGTACGAGGAGATTCGAGCCTTGTTCTTCGACTGACGCCCCTTGGGATTCTGCTGGATCCACTTGAGCTCCCGCTGCAGGGCCTTGCGACGCTTGTCCTCGCCACGGGCCTCCACCGCGAGACGCTTGTCCTTCTGCTCGAGCCAGGAGGAGTAGTTGCCTCGCCAGGGGATTCCCTCGCCTCGGTCCAGTTCGAGGATCCACCCGGCGACGTTGTCGAGGAAGTACCGATCATGCGTGACCGCGATGACCGTGCCGGCGTATCGCTGCAGGTGCTGTTCGAGCCAGGCGATGCTCTCCGCGTCGAGGTGGTTGGTCGGTTCGTCGAGCAGCAGGATGTCGGGTTGGGTGAGCAGCAGTCGGCAGAGGGCCACCCGTCGTTTCTCACCACCCGACAGGGTCTCGCACGACTGATCCTCGGGCGGACACCGGAGGGCGTCCATCGCCTGCTTCAGGCGGCTCTCGAGATTCCAGGCGTCGAGCGTGTCGAGCTTCTCCTGGACTTCCCCCTGCTTCTCCAGAAGCTTGTCCATCTCGTCGGCGGACATCTCTTCGGCGAATCGGCCGTTGATCTCCTCGAACTCCTTCAGCAGGGCCACGGTCGCCCCCGCGCCTTCCTCGACGATCTCCCGGACCGTGCGCTTCTCGTCGACCAGCGGCTCCTGCTCGAGAAAGCCGATCGTGAAACCGCGCTTGATCTCGGTGTGACCGTCGAATTCGGTGTCGATGCCCGCCAGGATCTTCAGCAAGGTCGACTTGCCCGAGCCATTGAGGCCCAGCACGCCGATCTTCGCCCCGTGGAAGTAGCTGAGATTGATGTCCTTGAGGATGTCCTTCTTGCCCACCCGCTTGGTGACGCCGATCATCGAGTAGATGGGGACTTCCGACTTGTCTGCCGCCATGACGCCGCTCCTCGACCACAGAACTTTCCGCCGAACCGGCTCGGCGAAGTTCGAGATGCTACCGTCCGGGGAGAAGACTGCGAGCCCCTCGATGCCCGACCTTCCCGAACTTCCGACGCGAACCCCCGCGGTGGTCATGACCTGGGCGGACATCGCGTTCGCCCACTGGCGGGTGTCACCCGAGATCCTCCGATCCCTGATCCCCTCCGAACTGGAGCTCGATACCCACGACGGCGCGGCCTGGATCGGACTGATTCCGTTCGAGATGCGGGATTGCGACTTCCGCGGCGTCCCGACCCTGCCCGGACTCGGCACGTTCCTCGAATGCAACGTCCGGACCTACGTGCGTCATCGCGGCGTTCCGGGGGTGTGGTTCTTCTCCCTCGACGCCGAGTCGCGACTCGCGGTGATCGGGGGCCGCGTGGTGTGGGGTTTGAACTACCGGCTTGCTCGATTCCACCGGGAACGGGCCGGCGGAACGTTCCACTACGGCCTCAGCCGCCATCGTGGTGATGGCGAGGGTCGGCTCGACTGGACGCCCGGTCCACCGATCCCGCGGCCGGCGCCGGGCTCCCTCGAGCACTTCCTGGTGGAGCGATATCATCTGTATTCGATGCGTCGCGGGCGGTTGATTCGCGGCCGGGTGGATCATCCACCCTGGGATCTGCGGTCGGCGACCGCCGGGCGAATCGATACCGGTCTCGTTCGCGCGGCGGGGATCGAGGTCGAGGGCGCTCCGGTCATGCACTGCTCGGATGGCGTTCGCGTGAAGGGATTCTCGCCGGTACCGGCGAGCCGGGCCACGGACTGATCCACCGTGAAGCTCGGTTGCCGAGGAGGCCTCCTAGAACATGTCACGACCAGCACACCACTCGATCCAACCGGACACCAGCCCGCCGACGACGCTCTTCTACGACGGCGAGTGTGGCCTCTGTCATCGGTGCGTCGCGTGGTTCCTTCGACACGATCGGAATTCGACCCTGCGATTCGCGCCGCTGCAGGGTGAAACCTACGCCGGACTCGAACGACCGCGACCGGACGACCTCTCGACGATGGTGGTCCTGGACACCCGTGGCCTGCGGACCGAGAGCGATGCGGTGCTGGCCGCCCTTCACGCCGTCGGCGGTGTCTGGAGCCTCGTCGCCGGACTGGGGCGGATGATCCCTCGCCCCCTGCGAAACGCGGTCTACCGATACGTCGCCAGACGCAGACTCGGATGGTTCGGTCCCGCCGACGCCTGCCGACTCCCGGGAGACGGGGCCGAGGATCGGTTCCTTCCGTGACGTCGCCGGGGCGGCCACCATCTCGCGGTTCAGTCGTCGAGGGCCCGCGCTCGAAGGCGATCGAGCGAAACCACATCGAGGGTTCGCACGTGGGTCGCCGCGAGGAAGACCTGGGGTGAGGCTCCGGCGTCGTCCGCTTCACGCCATCGCGCGGCGCAGAGACACCAGCGGTCACCGGGCTTGAGCCCGTCGAATCCCCATTCCGGGCGCGGCGTCGAAAGATCGTTGCCCGCGGCCTTGCTGAATTCGAGGAATTCCGCGGTCATCAGGCTGCAGACCGAGTGGATCCCCTGATCATCCGGGCCGGAGCGGCAGCATCCATCGCGGTAGTACCCGGTCAGCGGCTCGATGCTGCAGGGCTTCAGTTCGCCACCAAGCACGTTTCGGTCGGCGGCGTCGGTACGCGCCGAATCGGCGGATCGAATCATCACGACACTCCTTTCGAACCTGATTTTCGACGTTCGAACGCGGTTGAACGGATTCATGCCCCTTCACCGCGGTCGCCGTCGCTGACCACCGGCCCCGCTCTCTTCCGGTCGGATTCTAGTGATCCATTCGATTTCCTTCCACGCCCCTTGAAGCAATCACTTCGAAGCCGACGCGGCATCAGCGGGTCCGGTCGCTCCCGCTCGAGCGGCTTGTGCCTCGTCGATTTCGTCGACGATCGTGGGTACCTCGACCTTCATGCCACTGGCCAGCGATTGTTTGAACCCGGTCAACATCATGTCGGCGGCGATCGCAATGAGGATCATCCCCATGAACCGGAGGATGATCTGCTGGGCATGCGGGGTGATGAAGCGACGAAGCAGGCCACTCGCGGCGAAGCATGTTCCCATCAGCACGGTCAAGGCGACGGTACCGAGGGTCGTACCGACCAGGCCGGGGATCGTCGGATAGGCCGCGGCCACGGTGACCACCGTGGCGATCGATCCCGGGCCGCCCATCATCGGCATCGAAAGCGGAACGATCAACTTGCTGTTGACTTCCTCTTCCTTCTGGTTGAGGTTTTCAAGCTGCTTCTTTCCCTCCTCCGTCTGGTGAGCCGAATTCTCTCCGCCTCCGATCATCTTGAAGCCGATGCCGAGCACGATCAATCCGCCAGCCAGCTGGAACGCGGCGAGGGAGATCCCGAAGGCATCGAGGATCAGGGTCCCGCTCCAGATCGAAGCGACGAGAATCAGCGAGATGCAGACGGTCATCTTGATCGCCGCGCGGAGCTTGAAGGAGGCCGGCAGGTCACCGGTCACCGCAATGAAGATCCCCGTGTTGCCGATGGGATTCATCATCGCGAAAAGCGCGAGAAACGACTTCAGGAAGGCGATGGTCAGCATGCTGAAATGATCCTCGATCGAACTTGATCCCACAACCCGGCCCCCATTCGACGCCGGTGGACGATGTCTTCGGTTCGATGGCACCGATTCCCGCCACGCCCCAACGGGGAATCCGCCGCGAAGGTGATCGAATCCGGTTCGTCGGCATCCATCCGGTCAACGTCCCCCGGGCGGTTCGGTTTTCCCCGGGATCCTCGGGCACCGTCTCGATGTGGTTCAAGCCCGCGGCGAAGCGACTGGGCGAACACGTGGCTCGGTGGACCGCATCGACCGTTGCGTTTGCCGTAAAGCTGCTGGCGGACGAATGGCCGTTCTCCGAGATCGATCGAACGTCGTTCGAGTCGAACTCACGAAAAAAGCACGACGGTGTCGGGAACGAGTCCCGTCACCGCCGTGCCATGGGGTGGCTTGTTTTATCGACTTCGGACACTCTTAAAACGTCCAATTCGTTCAATACTNTAACGTCTACCGCCCCAAAGAGGGCCTGTTTCTACAAAATTCATTCAAAACGTCCACCCGCCTTCGGGACCACGCTAGGATTTTGAGCCTTGTATCTGCCTCGAGCGAAGCGAGCCACCATGCCCAGCACCGGCAACCTACTTTCCCCCAAGGACTTATCAGTTGCGATTGGTGTGAGCGAATCGTCACTGAAACGGTGGACCGACCGAGGACTCCTTCAGGTATCGCGTACCGCCGGCGGACATCGCAGAATCGATCGGAACGAGGCGATCAGGTTCGTCCGAGCCCGAAAGATGCCGCTGGTCAGGCCGGAAGTCCTCGGGCTCCCCGGATCGGTCGCAACCACGCCGGAAATCGACCTGACGACGCTGGAGAACCCCGACGAGGCCTTCCTCGAGCTGATGCGACGCGGTCATGACCTCGGGGCACGAAACCATCTGTTCCAACGATTCCTCGATGGTGAGACCATCGCGGCACTCGCGGACGGACCGATTCGGGAGAGTTTCGACCGAATCGGCGAGCTCTGGCATCACGGTCCGGAAGGCATCCTGATCGAACACCGGGCCACCGAGATCTGCGTCAGTCTCGTCATCGAACTCGCCAAGATGGTTCGAAACGACGAAACGGGCCCGCGGGCGATCGGCGGCGCGATCTCGGGTGACGACTACAAGCTTCCCCCGCTGCTCACGACCGCCGTGCTTCAGGAGCACGGTTTCCGGGCCGTGAACCTCGGCCCGAACACCCCGATCGAGGTCTTCGAACTCGCCTGCTTCACCGACGACCCCGAACAGCGCCCCGACTTCGTCTGGATGAGCGTCAATGACTTTCACACGGATGCACGGGAAGTGAATTCGCGGCTCGTCGAATTTGCGAGGCGGTGCGCGGACGAGGACCTGACCCTGGTGATCGGTGGCCGCGCGGTGGCTGAGATCGAACTCGATCGCATGCCATCGGTTCCCGTGCACGGATCGATGACCGAGTTTTCGACGTTCATCGAACGCTGGAAGGCCGCGCGGGACTGACGTCCTCTCCCGAGCCGCGCTGCACGCCCGCAACCAGGCGAAACGAGCCGTTCCGGACCGCCCCACCGATCACCGGCGGCAAGCGTCTCGCGATCGATCTCGAGGTCACCGCCATCCGATTTCGAAACGACGCGACGTCGGTTCCCGTGCATCGACCTCGCCGATGGCGGATCCGGGGTGGCCGGCATTTCTGAACCGATTTCGAGCCCTCAGGGCCTGCAACGCGAGGCTGATACCGGACGCCCGCTTTCAACATCAGGAATACCCGGTACGTCCGCGGCGTGCCCCACTCTCTGGACTTTCGGCCGGGTTTCACCTACCGTGGCTCGATTCGGGACGACGAACGGCCGTTCCAGCCGAGTGACTTTTCGAGGACGCGTCCCGCGTCCGGAGGCACATCGGCCGATCGCCACCAACGACCGACGACCGTTCATTCGCAACTCCGGAAAATCACACATGACCTTTCAGGACCTCGGGCTGTCCGCCCCGATCCTCCGCGCCGTCTCCGAAGACGGATACGAAACGCCGACGCCCATCCAGGCCCACGCGATCCCCGAAGCCCTGACGGGACGGGACGTGCTCGGTTGCGCGCAGACCGGAACCGGGAAGACCTGCGCGTTCGCGCTTCCGATTCTCCAACGTCTGGAAGCCGGTGAACCGCCGATGGCCGCACGACGTGCCGGCGGCAATCGCCGAGAGCGCCGCCAGGGGATGCGCGGACGTCCGCCCCGAGCCCTNATCCTCTGCCCCACGCGGGAACTGGCGGATCAGATCCACGACAGTTTCGTGAACTACGGACGGCACCTCCGACTCCGACACGCGGTGATCTACGGCGGCGTCGGCCAGGGACGTCAGGTCACCGCGCTGCGGAACGGGCTCGACGTCCTCGTCGCGACGCCCGGTCGGCTTCTCGACCTGATCAATCAGGGTCACGTCGACCTGAGCGCCGTCGAGACCCTCGTCCTCGACGAGGCGGACCGGATGCTCGACATGGGCTTCATCAACGACATTCGCCGGGTGGTCTCCCTCGTTCCCGAGAAGCGACAGACCTTGTTCTTCTCGGCCACCGTCTCCTCGGAGATCCGCAGGCTCGCCGACTCGATGCTGGACGATCCCGCCCGGATCGAGACTGCACCGGAGTCGACCACCGCCGAATCGATCACCCAGCACCTCTACTTCGTCGAGAAGGTCAACAAGCCGGCGATGCTCACCCGGCTCTTCGAGCGCGGTGACATGGGGCGTACCCTCATCTTCACCCGTACGAAGTACGGCGCCGACAAGCTCACCCGCGTGCTTCGCAAGGCGAAGATCAAGGCGGAAGCCATCCACGGGAACAAGTCGCAGAACGCCCGCACCCGGGCGATGGATGCGTTCCGGGTCGGCAAGATCCCGGTGCTGGTCGCGACCGACATCGCCTCCCGAGGCATCGACGTGGACGAGATCACCCACGTGGTCAACTACGACATGCCGATCGAGCCCGAGTCCTACGTGCATCGCATCGGGCGTACCGCCCGAGCGGGTGCGTCGGGAATCGCGATCTCCTTGTGCAGCCGGGAGGAACTCCCGCTCCTCCGCTCGGTCGAGAAGCGAACCGATGCCAGGCCCGAGGTTCAGACCGACGTCCCTGAATTCACCTTCACCGCACCCGCGCCGTCGAGTGGTGGTTCCGGAAATCGCAGACCCGCCGGCGGCCCGGCCCCGCGCAAGGGCGGCGGATGGCACAAGAAGAATTCCTGGAGTGGCAGCGCGAAGAAGAATCGGCGCCGGAACACCGCGGGCGGAAACGACGGCGTTGACGGCGGGCGTCGTTTCAACGATCCCAAGCCGGCCGAGGGTTCGACGAATCCCCGCAAGAAGAACACCAGCCACGGCGACCGACCGGCGAACACCACCGGCGGTGGCGGCGGAGAAGGCACGCGGCCCTGGAAGCGATCCAAGACGTCCCAGGGCGGATCCAACGCGGGAGGCGGTGGCGGAAAGCCCGGCCAGGGTGGCGGCAAGCGTCGTCCCGCGGGCGGCGGCGCGAAGAAGCGTGGAAAGACCGGCACGCGATCCGCTNGATCCGAAGGCGCTGGAAACGNCGGCGGACCGAAGCGAAAACAGGCTGGTGGCCCCAACCGCCCCGGCAAGCGTGGCAAGGGCGCCGGTCCCCGGGGAAGCACCGGCGGACGAGGCTGAACCCCGGGCCGGACCGCGGCTCGATCTCACCGGTGATCGGTCGAACCGGAATCGATGATTCCGTTCGCGGCGAACGCCGATCTCGACGATGATCACGCCGTCCCAGGCGACCCCAATGCCAAGTCTGCTCAACGTCCGCAACCTCGCGAAGTCGCACCCTTCGAACCTGCTGTTCGAGGGAGTCGACCTGCAGGTGGCGACCGGCGAACGGATCGGCCTCATCGGTCCGAACGGCGCCGGAAAGTCGACCCTGATGAAGATCCTCGCCGGCGTGGATGCGCCGGACGCGGGCGAGGTCGCACGACAGAAGGGAACGACCCAGATCTACGTCCCGCAGGACGATCGCTTCCCCGATGGCGAGACGCCGATGTCCGCGGTGGCCGGAGAACTCGACGACGACGATCGCCTCGATCCCGAGACCCGAGCCGCGATCGTGCTCTCGCGGCTCGGCTTCGAGGATTTCGACCGGTCCGTCTCGACGCTCAGCGGCGGCTGGCGAAAACGACTCTCACTCGCCTGCGCCCTCGCCCACGATCCCGACGTGCTCATGCTCGACGAGCCCACGAACCACCTCGATCTGGAAGGCGTGGTCTGGCTCGAGCAGTTCGTGAAGCAATCGAACGCGACCTTCATGTTCGTCACCCACGACCGTCGATTCCTCGAAAACACCGCGACCCGGGTGATCGAACTCTCGAAGGCCTACCCCGGTGGCACGTTCGAAGCCGAAGGCAACTACACGAACTTCATCCGCCGCAAGGAGGAGTTCCTCGAAGCCCAGGCCGCGGCGCAGTCCATTCTCGCCAACCGGGTGCGTCGCGACACCGCCTGGCTCCGCCAGGGGATCCAGGGACGGCAGACCCGCAACAAGACCCAGGTCGACGACGCGACCACGCGGCGTGGGGAACTGAAGGCGATCAAGGATCGAAACGCCGCCCCGACGAAGGCGACGTCCATCGACTTTCAGGCGACGGACCGGAAGACCAAGCGACTTCTTTCGCTTCACGGCGTCGGCAAGTCGATGGGCGGGAAGCATCTCTTCGAAGGCATCGATCTGACCCTGACGCCAGGCCGCCGGCTCGGCCTGGTCGGGGTGAACGGTTCCGGAAAGACCACCCTCCTCCGGCTGATGTCCGGCGAACTCGAACCCGATGTCGGCACGATCAAGCGAGCCGCGGAACTCCGCACCGTGGTCTTCAGCCAGCACCGCGGAACCCTCGTGGCGGAGCAGACGCTCCAGGAAGCGCTGTGCCCGGTCGGGGACATGGTCGAATTCCAGGGGCGAATGGTCCACGTGAGCGGTTGGGCGAAGCGATTCCTCTTCGAACCCGATCAACTGTCGACCTACGTCGGAAATCTCTCGGGGGGAGAACAGGCCCGGGTCCTCATCGCGAACCTGATGCTCGATCCCGCCGACGTGCTGCTGCTCGACGAACCGACGAACGACCTCGACATTCCCTCGCTCGAGGTTCTCGAAGAGGCGTTGCTCGACTTCCCCGGCGCCCTGGTGCTGGTCACCCACGATCGCTTCATGCTCGAGCGGATCGCGACCGAGTACCTCGGACTCGACGACGCGGGCGGGGCGAAGATCTTCCAGACCCACCAGCAGTGGATGGAGCATCGGGCCCGGGATTCGAATGCGACGCCGGCCCGAAGCGCGACGCCGAAGACGAAATCCCCCGTGGAGACGATCCCCGATGGTCGGAAACGCGGTCGGAAGCTCTCTTACAAGGAACAACGAGAGCACGATGGAATGGAAAACGCGATTCTCGTGGCCGAGACCGAAGCCGAGGCACTCGAAGCCGCGACGACCGATCCCGCGGTCGCCTCGGATCATGCGAAGGCCGCGGCCGCGTTCGAGGCGCTGTCGGCGGGCCAGGAGAAGGTGAGGGCGCTGTACGCCCGATGGGCCGAACTCGAGTCGATCCAGTCCGGCGAATGAGAATCAGGCCTGGCGGGGGAAGGACGATCGCAGCAGTTCGAGGCTTCGGGGAATCGCGGTCCGCGGATCCTCCATGCCTTCGAACTCGAGGGAGATCCACCCGCGGTACCCGTGCTGGTCGAGGATCCGACCGATCCGCGGATAGTCGAGATCCAGCGAATACCACTGCCCACCGCCGAAGTAGGTCTTGGCCTGGACCAGCACCGTCCGGGGTGCGAGCTTCGCGAGACGCTCGTACGGCTCCTCAAGGAAGTTCCCGGTGTCGGTGGTGATCTGGAGCCACGGCGAATCGACCGCTTCGACGATTCGAAGGATTCCCTCCGGGGTCAGGCCGAGTCCCCAGTGATTCTCGAGTCCGAGGACCACGCCGCATCGCTCGGCGGTTGGCAGGCACTTCTCGAACGCCTCGATCACCCACGGGTACGCATCCTCATCCGTGTATCCCGGCAGCGGCGATTCCACGCCCCGGTTCGCCATGAGATCGTCGAAGTCCTTCGAGGTTCCCCAGGTCCCGGTGTTGACCCGCATCACCGGAATCCCGAGGTCGTAGGCGATCTCGATCTGCGCGATGGTGCGATCGATGTTGAACGCCCGCTTCTCCTCGTCCGGCGTCACGAACCCCTGGTGGGTGGAGAGACCCATGAGCGGGAGCCCCAGACGCTGGGCGCGACGCTTGTAGGCCATCCGGCGGGCGCGACTCAGCAGTTCGTTCTGACCGATCTGGTAGAGGAGGAATTCGATGCCGTCGAAGCCGAACTCGTCCGCGAGATCGATGCACCGATCCATGTCGCGATACTCGTCGTTGCGAAACCGCCAGAGTGAATAGGTTGACAGCGCGACCGGATGGGTTCGGCGGGCCCCCCCGCCGTCGACCACCGCCTCCGCCGGCGGGTCCGGTCGCGCACCGGCGATCGCCGACGTGATCGGAAGAACCGAGGCGACGGCGCCGGTCGCGAGAAAACGTCGTCGATCTTGGCTCATGGACGGCCTCCGGTCTTCGGTCTGGAATCGAGGGTGACGTCGAGATGCTACCGCCGCGCACGAACCGACCGCGACTCACTCACCCTCGTCGATCTTCACCGGCTGCGCCAGCGGCGTCCTGCGCCCCGCCGAATCGACCCGGTGCAGCTCACCACCATCGAAGAGGAGGCCCGCCGCTTCGCCGGGATCCCGCCAGGCGACGTCGATCCCGATCAGCGTGGGGCGGCCGTCGATCCAGCCGATCTCGTCGACCAGCGTGTGTCCCACCACCACGTGGTCCGNCCCGTGTCGCTCGAGGATCGCGGCGATCTGCTCGTCGGACGGGCGCCCCCCCCACTGCGTTGCGTGTTGCGGGAAGTAGCCCCGGTACCAGTGCGGCCCCTGCTGGTGCCAGATGAGACCGGTCCGGAGGTCCGCGCGGGCCGCGGCGGGCCAGGCCGGCGGGCCGAGTCCCGAGCGGATCGCCTCGTTGATCTCGTCCATCCCGAGTCCCAGTCCGTCGAGCGCCGGCGAATATCCCGCGTGCACGAAAAGGAACGGACCGACCCCGATCACGCTGTTGCGACTTCGAAGCCACCGCCCGATCTCACTGGATGGACCGTGGAGGGCGTCGTAGGTCTCGCCGATTCGGTCCGAGGTGAATCGATACTTGGGGTGGATGTATCGAAGATCACCCGCCATCACCATCGACTCGTGGTTGCCGAGGACGTAGTGGACACGCCCGCCCGCCCGCTGCGCCTCGCGCTCGAGTCGACGAATCATCCAGAGCAGCTCGGTCACATCGGGGCCGCGATCGACGATGTCTCCGTTCAGCACCAGATGACCGTCGCCCCAGATCCAGGAACCGGCTTCGTCGACCACCCCGTTGCCGCGAAGAAACTCGACGAAGGTTCCGCGATTCCCCTCGAGATCACTGACCGCGAGAATCCGTTCCGCATCCGGCCAGGACGAATCATCGGGTCGGACCATCCCCGAAACCTCGATGCTCGGCACCGTGCGACTCGGGGTGGTGAGAACCTTCCTTCCGACGAGTCCATCGTGCCGGGTGCGAATCACCTCTCCATCGACGATGGAGACCATGGTCGCGGTGGTATCGTCCTCCCAGATCAGGTGAGGCCCGTCCTGAATCGACTCGGGATCGACCCCGAACAGCTGGACCTGACCGACCAGGCGGATCCCATCACGCTGCTCGTAGGAAACCCGGACGATCTCCCCGATGCGAGCCTCGCCGGCCTGCCGGACGGATCCGGCACCGAGTTCCGGGACCGGGACCCCATCGGCGAAGAGGTAGTTCACGCCGTCGATGCGCCACGCCCCCGGCGCCTCCGTCGACACCGCCTCGAGGACCCCGACCGCCTCTTCCGGAGCGGCGAGGGTCGTTCCACCCCATCCCAGCAGGAGGGTGCACGAAATCGATCGAATCAGACGGACCAGGCTGGAAAATCGCATGTCGGTCTCCGGGAATCCAGGACGAATCAGGATGGTGGATTCCTGGATTGTCGCATGAACCGGCCGAGTCATGGCCTAACCTGTATTCATGCGACCCTTTTCCATCATCACGGCCCTCGCCGCGGCCATCATGGTCATGCAGGCCGCTTCCGGACAGGTCCTCGTCTTCGAGCACGACGGACTCGATCGTCGCTACCGGATCCATCTGCCGGATGATCTTCCGGAGAACGCCCCCCTGGTCCTCGTCCTGCACGGCTACGGCGGTGGCGGACTCGGGATGCAGAACAACTACGGTTGGACGGGGCTCGCGGACGAGATGGGCTTCGCCGCGATCTTCCCCGATGGCACGCGTGATCAGTGGAACAGTCGGTTCTGGCAGGTCGGATACGAGTTCCATGCCGGCAACGACGTCGATGACGACGGCTTTCTCGTGGCCCTGGTCCGGGCGATGCAGCGCGAGCACGGCCTCGACCCCGAACGCACCTTCGTCACCGGACTGTCCAACGGCGGCGACATGAGCTATCAGCTCGCCTGCCGGCGGTCCGAGGTCTTCGCCGCTTTCGCGCCGGTGGTCGGCACGATGATGGACTCGCTCTACGGCGACTGCAATCCCACCGAGATCCGACCGATCCTGGCCATGAACGGGACCGATGACGACGTCACCCTCTTCGACGGCGACATGGACAACAGCGATGGATGGGGCGCCTACCGTCCGGTGCCCGAGGTCATCGAACTCTGGGCCGAAATCATGGAGACCGCGATCCTGAGAAGTTCGACCCTTCCGGACACCGCTCCCGGCGACGGAAGCATCATCGAGTTCGATCGACATCGATCCAGGACCCACCCCTGCGAGCTGTGGTTCTACCGAGTGGTCGGAGGCGGGCACGACTGGCCCGGTCATCATGGCAACATGGACATCGATGCCACCCGGGAGATCTGGGACTTCTTCGCCGCGATCGAGATCGATCCACCCTCCGATCCGGCGGACCTCGACGGAGACGGATTCGTGAACGCATCCGACCTCGGTCGCCTGCTCGTAGGCTGGGGTGTCGGCAGCACCATCGGCGACGTCAACGGCGACGGCGACACCGACAGTGCCGATGTCGGACTGCTGCTCGGCCGCTGGACCGGCTGACGACGACGCCCGTGCGTGAGGCGGCCTTCTGGCGTCCGGGCGTGACCGCGACCAGGAAGCCACCGCGGACACCGGCTCGGCGATCCACCATCGATGGTGGGGCCCGACCGTCAGGATCCTCGCCACCCGGCGACGTCCGGCTTCGAGACGAACTCGATCGCCCTTCTAGGTCGCGGACTTCTCGGTCGCGGACTTCTCCTTGACCGAGGCGGGATGCTTCAGACCCGCCTTCTCGAGGAGGCCGTTGATCTTCTCGACCTTGTCCGCGAGCGGATCGGCCGGATGCAGGTTGTTGTAGGCGACCTTGCCGTCCGGGGCGATGATCGCGACGTGCGGAATGCCGCGAATGCCGAAGTCGGCGTTGAACACGTCCTGCTTGGTGAACGCCACCGGCCAGGTGACGTCCATCGCCTCGGCGTACTCCTTCATCATCCCACACTCGCCGGCGAAGTCCTCGGCTTCCACCTTCCCACGCTCGTCACGGAAGATCACGCTTCCCTGTTCGCTCGTGAGCCCGAGCACGACGACGTCATAGCCGTCGTAGTACTCGACCAGCTCCCTAACCTGCGGGAACGAGCCGACGCACGGTCCGCACCAGGTGGCCCAGAAATCGAGCACCACGACCTTGCCCTCGAGCGAGCCGAAGTCCTTCCAGTCGGCGCCCTCGCTGTTCCAGATGAAGTCGACCTTCGGCGCCGGGTAGCCGATGAGTTCACCTCGTCCGGCCGGACCGGCGAGAAACGCAATCGTGCTCTTCATCCGGTCCGCGGCTTGTCGGTGATTCTTGACCTCGGCTTCGGGCGCGGTCTTCGCGAGTGCTTCGGACTTCGCCATTCCCGCCTTCATCGCCTCGACGAGGCGGGCATGGATCACACGACGCCGATCCGCGTCGACCATCGCCTTGGAGAGGAGTTCGGGATACGACGGCCAACCGGTCATGAACGTCGACGCGTCGCCGTCCGGCATCCGGTCGACGAGCAGCACCAGTTCGCCCTGCATCGGGATCAACTGCTCCTGGGACAGCGAACTCATCGCCTGAATGACCTCGCCGAGACGGTCGTCGGGCACCTCCGAGAATCCATGTGGCGTCGCGAAGGCGAGCGCCTTCTCGTTCTCGCCCATCCCGGAGAGCATCAGACACGCGTCCAGCCACTCGGGTCCGGCACCGGCTTCCTCGATCCTCGCCATCCAGATCGGCTTCGCGTTCGGGGAGTAGGCCCAGAGCATCTGCATCGCGCCGATCGTCTTCATGTCGCACTCGGCGGGATCGACGCCGGCGAGCTGCGCGTCCAGCACGGCGTGGAACCCGGGGTCGTCGAGGGAGAAGTCCGGGCCCTGCGCGCGGTAGTAGGTCATCGCGGCCGCGGTCTTCGCCTTGATCTCCGCCTCGGTCGGCGGCGCGGCGTGGGAGAAGGAAGGGCAGGCCAGCACGAGGGCGGCCGCGGTCATGGTGATGGTCGAGTTCATCGATCGGTCCTTTCAAGAATGGTCCCTCAGCCTACCACGAGGCCCCGGGCCGCCGTGTCGGCCGTCCGCACGGACCCGCCCCGGCGGTCAGAACGCCGGCCCATCCACGCTGAAGTCCCCTTCGGGAACGTCCTGGGCGAGCGACCGGAGCAAGGCGTCACGCCGGACGGCCTGGGATCCGTCGGCATCGATGACGTGGACGCGGCCGTTCGTCGCGTGGTAGCCACTCGACCCGTAGATCGACGCTCGCCCGAACAACATCGCGAAGTCGAAGCCTCGTTCCACGCCGAAGGTGTGAGCGACCTCGAGCATCTCCCGGACCAGTCCTGCACCACGACTCGCCGGTTCCACGCAGACCTCTGCGATCCCGAGGACGCGCCGGGTGCGAAGGCGAGGCGGGATGCCGGCCCGGATCGAGAGATCGTGCGCCGCGACGTGGGCGATCAGACGATCCTCCCGCCGGATCGACCACCGCCACGATGGTGGTTGCGCGTAGTAGCGCCGGGTGCGGAAGATCTCGTCGCCGGGCTTCGTGAAGCAGGCGGAGAGAAGCTCCCGAAGCGCCCGGTCGAGCGTCGCGTCGACCTCGTCGTCCGCGATGCGGACCACGGCCGTCCTTCCCCGGTCAGCCATGAGGACCGCCCTCCGATTCCGACCGCATGACACGGGGCTGCGATCCGCGTGACCGCCGCATGATCACGCCTCCCCCGTCAGGGCTTCGCGAAGTCGAGCGAGGAGCCCCGCGTCCCGTCCCCCGCCGTCCGCCTGCCGCACCGTGGCGAAGTCGTACGCTTCAAACGGTCCGAGACGTCGCTTCTCCGGTTGTTCGTCGGCGAATCGGGGGATCGCATGCCCGTGGAGTTCGGGAACCTGATTGCACAGGACGAGGTAATTGATCCGCTCCGCGCCGGTCGCCGCGAGCACGGCATCGCCAAGCCGGACGAAGTCCGTCATGAACACCGAGCGAGCGGCCTCGTCGAGGTCGTTGACGGAGGCGGCCCCGGGATCCGGAAGAAGCATGCAGCACCCCTCGATCGCCTCGGGCTGCCGATTACCGAGCACGGCCCAGCCGCCGGGGAGGCGGGCGATCAACTGGGGATCTTCGCAGCGGCGGAGTCGTTCGAGGCGTCGTGCGATGGGGCCCGGCGTGGTGTCGTTCATCGCACGGAAACTAACCGAATGCCGGGACCCTCGTGGCGCTTTTCCCGAAGGCCGTTCAACGGGGGATTTTCCGCGGCCGTGATCCCGATTCAGATCGGCGGGACGCGATCGGCGAGGACGTGATAGTGCGGATCCTCGCTGATGTCGACTTCCACGAGATCACCGGCACGATCGAGCAGACGCCGACAGTCCTCGCTGAGGTGGCGGAGATGAAGGCGCTTCCCGAAGGCCTGATAGCGTTCCGCCAGATTGTTGATCGCCTCGAGTCCGGACTGGTCGTAGACCCGACTGAAGTAGAAGTCGATCACGATCTCGTCGGGATCGTCCTGCGGCGTGAAGAGATCACGGAATCGCGTGACCGTCCCGAAGAAGAGGACGCCGTGCAACTGATAGACCTTCTGGCCCCGCTCATCGGTCGAGACGTCGGCGATCAGATGCTTGCTCTTGTTCCAGGCGAAGACCAGCGCCGACAACGCGACGCCCAGGATGACCGCGGTCGCGAGATCGTGCATGAACACCGTGTAGATCGCGACCACCAGCATGAT
>NZFT01000022.1 GCA_002690755.1 Phycisphaerae bacterium | reverse complement strand
CGTGCTGGTCGAGCGTGGCGACGACGATCCGGTGATCGGTCTGCCGATCGGGGTGCAGGGCGACGTGCTCGCGGTCGCGCCCGATCCGCGGACCGGCACGCTTCGAGTGGAGATCCCACTCGCGGAGATCACGGCGCAGACCGCGGTCACGCCGATGCCGGCGGGGCTGGTGGACACCGCGACGATGGATGAGATTCTCGACCTGCTGGCGTACATGCGATCCGGAGGGGATGCCACCGATCCGGCATTCCAGCGTCCCCCATGACCGACGAGTGGGCTTCCTCCAACCCGGGACGGGTTCCGCCGCCGCCCGGGCCCGAAGGCGTTCCCCACGAAGTCTTCCACGAGGTCTACCGACGTTCGAGGGCGCTGTGGGTGACGGGGCGACCGCAGCCCGCCGTGCTGACCGCGATCGAACGAGGTTGGTTTCACGAGGGGCCGCTTTTCGATGCCGGTTGCGGGACCGGGGAGAACGCGATCGCGATCGCGCAGGCGCATCCGACGCTCGAGATCCTCGCGATGGACGCGGTGCCCGAAGCGGTCGAGGCCGCCACCGCCGCCGGCCGCGAGGCGGGGGTCGAGGGCCGGATCCGATTCGGCGTCGCCGATCTGCGGATCGAGGGGCCCGCCGCCGAGTACGCCTGCGTGCTCGACGCCGGCGTCCTGCACGTCTTCTCCGATGCCGATCGCCCCGGTTACCTGCGGGTGGTGCATGACGCGCTTCGGCCCGGCGGCGCGGCGATCTTCATCGTGTTCAGCACCGAGGAGATCCGACCTGGCGGTCCGAGGCGGATGGGCCGGGAGGAAGTCCTGTCCGCGATCGACGCGGCGGGATTGCGGGTCGACTCGATCGAGGAGTCGCGGTACGAGACGCTCGGTCACGAAGGTGGGGCTCGGTCCTGGCTCGTCCGGGCCTTTCGATCGCCGATTCCGCCGGATGCGGCGGAGGATTCGCGGCGGTCCCCGTCGGATTGAGCGGGTTCGATGTCGAGCGTGGTCGAACACGGGATCTGGCGGGATAGAATTCAGGCATGTCGCACCGTCACCGAGCCGCCTTCGTTTCACGGATCCCGAACCTCCACGTCGGGCGCATCGCCGTCACGTCGGTGCTCGCCGGGTCCCTTCTCCTCGGATGCTCCAATCGACAGGTGAAGGTCGAGATGGTGGCCGGTGAAGCGGGACCGGAGCGGATCTTCGAGACCAATCGTACGAACCGGGACGAGATCGGTCGGCTCTCCGAGGCGTACGAAACGGCACCGACGGAGCGGGCGGGCGGGCGAGACGGCGTCCGATTCGAAGGCGTCTTCGCCGAACGCGATCTGCCCAGCGAAATCGGCAACCGGAACGGCTGGTCGACCCTGCCCGGATCCTTCGGCACCGCCTACTACTACATCGAGCAGTTCGGCGCGGCCCGCGATGACTGGACGGCCTTCCGGGACCGGATGAACGCGGGTGAACTCTGGATCCGGTTCGCGATCAGCTTCTTCGAGTCGAGGATCGACGGCGAGGCGGAGCAGGTGGAATGGCGACGCTTCGCCGAAGAGGAACTCCTGCCGGATGCGATGAGCGCGTTCCTGAGATTCAACGCCGGTGGATACGTCCAGCAGGGTCAGCGGATCGACACCCGCTTCCGTCCGCCCCAGGAACGTGGGCCGCGGACCGATGACGAGTGGTTCCAGGTTCAGGTGTTCGCGCCACTGGTCGGATTCGCGGTCGAACGCGGATGGGTGGAACCCTGGGAGGCGCAGCTGACGCTGCTCTCGGGAATCGACGGCTGGGTCTCGGCGGGCGAACGGGCGTGGACCCGCAGGGAACTGGCCGATCCGATCGTCAAGCGGAGCGTGGGCCGCTTCGTCCCCGGAGCCGATCCCGGCGAGATCGGACCTGCCAATCAGAAACTGATCCTGACCGGCCTCGCCTTCCTGTGGTGGGTCAACACGTCGAAGGATGCGGTAGCGCTCATGCTCGAGTCGCCGGCGATCCCCGAAGCGGACAAGGCCCGGCTCAGGAAGGGTGATCGATCGGTCGACCTGCCCGGGCCGTTCGGCATTCCGATCGGTGGGGGCGAGCGTCCGCTGGAAAGTGAAGTGGTGCTTCGGACCGACGTCGAGCCGTTCCTCACCAACGGCACCTGGGACGAAAGCCTCGGAACGGTCTCCTTCACCACGAGGATCTACCCACCTTCCCAGCGACGCCGCATGACGCCGCCGGTGTTCCACGCGAACTGGGCGGTACCGGATGCGTCGGCTCAGAACGCGATCTTCGGCGGGGTCGAACTCGTGGGGCAGAGCCTCGCGGAAAGTGCGTTCTGGGAGCGGATGTTCGACGACGAGCGCCGCGCCCAATGGACCGAGGCGTTGGACGCGGCGAAGGTCGCGGGTTCTCCCGAACCGCTTCGCGCCTTCATCGATGCGTTGGACGGCGAGGATGCGGAGTCGCTCCCCGCGCCGGAGGGGCTTCGCGACCTCGTCTTTCGGGCGTCCGACGCGTGAGCGCGATGCCTGGTCGAGGCACCGGTTCTTCGCGTCGTCGATTGCTCGTCGTCGCGGCCGTCGGATCCTGCGTCGCGATCCCGTCGATCGCGTCGATGACGACGGACCGGCTTCACGCGGCGACGCCGACCGGTGCCACGGCGGTCTTCAGCCGGACCGGCGAGTCACGCCTCGACCCGGAAGCCGAGGAGGCGTTCGCCGAGACGATCGACATCTACTGCGTCGACTGTCATCGCGGTGCCACGGCGGAAGGCGGCGTCGACCTTCGAGGCGTGGCGGACGCGACGACGTTGCACGATGTCGATCCTTCCTTGCTGCTCGCGGTTCGTGATCGGTTGCGAGCCCGGGACATGCCTCCACCGCGTCTCGACGATGCCGATGCCCCCGATTCCTCGGACCGGCCGAGCGACGGCGAGTACCGACAGGGGATCCGGGTGCTTGGCGGACTGCTCGAAGCACGGGCGGCCACCGCGGGGGTCCCGGACGTCGTGCTGCGGCGTCTGAACCGGTACGAACTCGGCAACGCGATCGAAGCGGTCTTCGGGGTGCGGGTGGATGTCTCCGGGCTTCCGGCCGACGACGTCGGACACGGCTTCGACCACCTGGGCGAGGTCCTGGCGACCAGCCCGCTGCTCTTCGAAAAACTCGTGGACCTCGCAGAGGAGGTCGCTCGCAAGGTCGTCTTCGATCCTGAATCGGCGGAGCCCGAGATCCGGATCGCGAAGGGTGAAGATCTTTCCGGTGGTCGACGCCGGGGCGGAGGACGGATGCTCTCCACCCGTGGAGGCGTGCGTGCGAGGTTCGATGTTCCTCGGCCCGGTCGTTATCGGGCGGAGTTCCTGCTGGCCGGCCAGCAGGCGGGCGACGAACCGGTTCGCTTCGAGCTTCGTCGGGGACGCGAATCCGCCGGTCGGGTCGACGTGCCGGCGACGATGGAAAGTCCGGTGATCGAAGGATTCGAATTCGAACATCGCGAGGCCGCCGTCGAACTCTCCGCGGCGTTCTTGAATGACTTCTACCGAAAGCGGACCGCGAACGACCCGGGTGAGGATCGCAACGCGTTCGTGGCGGAGATCCGGCTGGTGGGCCCGCTCGATCCGCCCCAGCCCGGCGATCTGCAGCGGGCCCTTGCGGCGCGCCTTCGCGACGGTGATCGCCGGGTGGGGATCGCCAGGGCGTCGCGGTGGCTTCTCGAGCGCAGCTGGGGCCGCCGCATCGAATCCGATGAGGCTCGTCGAATCGCGGAGCAGGTGATCGCGGCGACGCCGACCGCCGGAGGCGAGCCGTCACGCGTCGCGTTGATGCAGACCCTCGTCGTCTATGCGATCGCGAGTCCGGAATTCCTCTTCCGCATCGAGTCCCCGCGGGCCGGTGCCGAGACCGATGCGGACGGATCGGTTCCGCTCGATGGCTACGCGGTGGCGGGTCGCCTCGCGGCGTTTCTCAATGCGGGCATTCCCGACGAGCCACTGATCGCCTCGGCTCGATCGGGTCGGCTCGACACCGACCGGGGAATTCTCCGGGAGGTCGACCGGCTTCTGCGGCAGGGTGGCGCGCGGTCGCTCGGCGAGCGATTCGCGACCCAGTGGCTGCACATCGACGGCGTCGAGAGATCGGAACCCGATCCGGATCGGTATGGAGAGATCACCGAAGCCCTCCTCGCGGAGATGCGGGAGGAGACCGTTCTGGTGTTCGAGGAACTCGTGAGACGGGAGCGGCCGATCACCGAGCTCTTCCGGCAGTCGTCGAGCTGGTGGACCCCGCGGCTTGCGCGTCACTATGGACTCGATCCGGCGGCCCTCGGTCTCGTTGAGGCGGGATTCGCCCGGGTCGATCTCGATGCGACGGCGTTTCCCCAGGCGGATCTCGGTGTGTTGCGACATGCCAGCATCCTGCTCGCCACGAGCAATCCCACGCGGACCTCGCCGGTCAAGCGGGGCAAGTGGGTGATGGAATCACTGCTGGACTGTCCGCCGCCTCCCGCGCCACCCGGTGCGCCGCAGTTGCCCGACCCGGAGGCGGATCGCACGGAGCGGGCGTCGCTGCGTCGCATGCTCGAGATTCACCGGCAGGATCCCGATTGCGCCTCGTGTCATGTTCGCATGGACGCCATCGGCTTCGCACTCGAACCGCTCGACGCGGTGGGACGATGGCGCACCACGTCCGAAGGCCATGCGGTCGATGCCGCGGCGGTGCTTCCGGGCGGGCGGAGGATCGACGGGCCTTCGGACCTCCGGGACGTCATCGTCGAGGATCCCGCGCTGCTGCGGTCATTCGGAAAACATCTGCTGGTCTATGCGCTCGGACGTGGCCTCGAGTGGCGTGATGAACCGGTGCTCGACCAGCTGGTCGGCGTGCTGCAGGCAAGGCCGACGGTGCGGGCCGCGATCGAGTTCATCGTCCTCAGCGAGGCGTTCCGACGCATGCCCGCCCCTGATTGACGCCGATCCGGCGAGTTCTCGTTGCCGTGTCCCAATTCNGNCGNTANCGTCGANTGGAGCGANCNNGCGTGNNTCGANCNGGAGGANCCTCGTGACNCGACCNCTGTCCCGACGAACCGTNTTGCGAGGCCTNGGNACCGCGGTGGCGNTNCCGTGGCTNGANGCGATGTCNCCNGGGACCATCGGATCGGCGGCNCGNGCCGCNNCCNCCGCGGCGTTCCACNCGNGTCGCNTTNCTCTTCGTNCCGAACGGCGTGCACGCNCCCGANTGGCTGCCNACGTCGACNGGNCCCGGCGTCCANGCGNTNCCNGNATCGCTTCCGNNGCTCCTNNNNCCGCTNGATCGCGTNCGNNNGCACGTNACCCTGCACGCCGGGCTCGCCCATGGNAACGCNCGNGCNCTNGGTGACGGNCCGGGNGATCACGCNCGAAGNGCNGCGTGCTTNCTNACCGGCACNCANCCNAGGAAGACCGCNGGAAGCGACATTCACAACGGAATCTCGATCGANCAGGCGATNGCGAGTCGTGATCGNGGCCGTCNTCGATTCGACAGTCTCGAGCTNGGNTGNGANCCNACGCTCACCGCGGGCAACTGTGANTCGGGNTACTCGTGCGCCTACAGCGCGAACATCGCCTGGCGNTCCCCNCGNACNCCGGTGGCGAAGGAGACCAGTCCNCGCGCNGTNTTCGAACGNCTGTTCATGGCGGGNCCNGCNCANGAATCCGANGCGGCGCGNCNNCNCCGNCTGGCCCGNCGNCGGAGCATNCTCGACGTCGTNCGCGGNGATGCNCGCCGGCTGGCCGGNGNGCTCGGCGGGCGGGATCGAGAGAAGCTCGAGGAATATCTCGACGGCGCTCGTGAACTGGAACGCCGGATCGAACAGGTCGAACGCTCCGAACAGGACGCCTCGGACTGGGGGCTCGATCGACTTCCCACCGGTACGCCCGGGGACTACGCCGAGCACATCGACCTGATGGGCGATCTGATGGCGCTGGCCTTCCGGCTCGACCTGACGCGAACCTGCACGTTCATGTGGGCGAACGAGGGATCCAATCGGACGTTTCCAATGGTCGATGTCCGGCAGGGGCATCACCACCTCTCGCATCACGCGGGCGACGAAGCGAAGGTCGACGCGATCCGGCGGATCAATCGATGGCAGAACGAACGGTTCGCGTCGTTGGTCGACCGCCTCGCGAACACCGAGGACGAGGCGGGTGGTTCGCTGCTCGACGACACCCTGGTGCTCTACGGTGGTGCCATCTCCGACGGAAACCGGCACAATCATCACGATCTCCCCATCGTGGTCGCGGGCCGAGGCGGCGGGGCCGAGCCCGGCCGGCTCATCGACCATGGGTCGAGGACTCCGCTGTGCAACCTGTTCCGATCGATGGCATCGGCGGCCGGCGCTCCGCTCGAGCGTTTCGGTGACTCGACGGGACTCGCGAAACTCTGAACGCCCCGGACGTCGCTCGGCTCAGTCGAGGGGGCGGATGAGGATCCGGCACGCCACCCGTTGCAGCGACTCGGTGTGTCGGACGGCGGGGCCGGCGACGAGCCCGGCGTTGATCGCCCGGGGGATGGCGATCATCGCGGAGCGAAACGCGAGATAGTTCTGGGGGGACAGGTCGACGCGGTGGCCGGGCGGAGGCGTGAGACCGGAGAACAACTGGATGCCGTTCGCGATGTTGAAGGCGTGGCTGTCGAGCAGGTCCTCGGTGACGGGTGGATAGGTCAGGAGAACGTAGGCGAAGGTCTCGGGCTCCCGGTCGAAGGAGAGGAGCGCGGCCTTCGCCCAGTGCTCCACGAAGGCTTTCGCGTCCTGGCGGTTGGCCTCGCCGAACGTGCTTCGCAGCGCGTACCAGTGGTCGAGTATCTCGCCGTGGACCGTGTGAAGAAGTGACTGCTTGTTCCTGAACTTGCTGTACAGGTCGGTGTCGTGGCACTTCGCGAGGCTGGAGATCGCTCTCACCGTCGCGGCTTCGACGCCCTGCTCCGCGACGATTCGAGCGGTGGCGGCCATCAGGCGGGCGCGGGTGGAATCCTCCCGCATGAAGTCGGGTCCGTGCATTCCTCGTCGGGGGCCGGCCCCGATGGGCGGCTCCGGTTCGGTGACCATGGGCGGATCCCCGGTTCGCCGGACCAGAATGGAGATCAGGGTCTCCGCGAGTTCCTCCGCGAGTGGTGCGGACGGACCTTCCTTGGTTCCGGCGTGGATCTCGATCGCGGCGCCGAGGAGGATCTTGTGGGTGATGGCGAAAGCCACGGGCGACGCGTCGATCTGCTCGTCGGGCCGCGTTTCGAATCGCGTGAGGTTCGATCGCATCTGATCGAAGACGTCGCGGACGCGTTTCTGGTCGTCTGCGATCACCGACGGCGAAATCAGGTCGATGAAGGCGAACGTGTCCGGATCTTCGTCGAAGAACTCGAGGGTGGTTCGAGTCCAATCCATGATCAGGTCACGGGCGGAACCGCCCTGGTTCCGAGCGACGACCGAGGCGTACATCGCGTCCCGTCGGTCCGCGATCTCGTCGAAGACGGTCTTCTGCATCACCGCCTTGTTCTCGAAATGGTCGTAGAGCACGGACTCGTTGCAGCCCGCCGCCTTGGTGATCCGTCGAACGCTCGCGCCCGCGGTCCCGTTCCGGCTCACGATTCGAACCAACTCCGCCGCGATTCGATCCCGAGTGCTCTTCTGGGGAGCGTTGGGAGTTTCCGTCATGAATCGAGGTCTCGTTTCTTCACCGCGTGGCGATGACTCAGTTATTGGGTGGAAGCAGGATAGCCTCAGCGATCTTCGAGATGGGCTCGACGTGACGGAGGGCGGGGCCTTCGAGCACGCCTGCGTGGATGTCCCGGGGTGGGCCGATCAAGGAAGCGCGGAAGGCCGAGAACGCGGTGGGCGTCAGATCGAGGCGGTGTCCCTCGGGCGGAGTCAGTGCGGTCATCGACGCCTCGAAAAATTTCGAGTTCGCGTGATACGCCTCGGTCGTGGTGTCAATGATGGAGGGGAAGGCGAGCAAGGTGTAGGCGAACGCATTGGGGCGCTCGTCGTAGAATCGATAACTTTCTTCAATCCAGATCCTGAGGAACTTTCGAGGGTCGGACTCGCCCTCCGTCGAACGGCGCCTCGACTCGGCGAGTTCGAGCACGATCTCGGAGAAGACCTCGTTCTGCATCGCGTTCTTGTTTTCGAAGTGATGATAGATCACCGCTTCATTGCATCCAGCTTCTCGTGCGATGGTTCGGACACTGGCGGCGTGGAGACCACTTTCGCCCACGACCTTGATGGCCGCATCCACGATTCGCCGCCTCGTGGCGCGTCGCGTCGAGCTTTCCTTCCTCATCGTCGACATTTCAGGGCTCCTGCCAGATCTTTTCGTGCAGTCTGCACCGGGGCAACTTTACCGCCGGCGGTGGGGACTGATGCCCGATTCGGCATCTCAGACGTGGGATTTCCGGGCGTCCATCACAAATCCAAGGGGGGCTTGAAACCGTCCCATAACGCTGCGTCCGACTTTTTCCGACACCGCGCTAGCCCCGAGATCGTTTCTGGGTTATCGTTCTCGAGCAAGCGTTTATTCATTGACTCTTTCGTCCGGGGTCTTAGTGTTCGCTTTGGCTTATGCTGAGACCCCATTCAAGCCTCCCGGTTCCTCGGAACCGGGAGACTGTTTTTTTGTCCGCTACGATCGCCGAGTCGGTCCCGCGGATTTCGATTCTGCCGATCCTTCGCGGGGCGCGTCGATAACCGACTGCATGAAGCAGGTCGACGCGATCGTTCTTGGTCTGGGAGGCATGGGTTCCTCGGCCCTGGCAGCGTTCGCGAGCCGAGGGATGGAAGTGCTCGGCCTCGATCAGGAGCCGGCACCCCATGCCCGTGGAAGTTCACACGGTGGAAGTCGAATCATTCGCCGCGCGTACTTCGAGCACCCGGACTATGTTCCGCTCCTCCGGGCATCCTTCGAAGGATGGCGGCGGCTGGAGCGTGCGTCTGGTTTGAAATGTCTCCACCGGACCGGCGTCCTGCTCGTCGGGTCGTCACGATCCCCGATCCTCGAGGCATCGCGATCGAGCGCGGCGGCGCATGACGTACCGGTGGAGCTGTTCGATCCGGATCGGATGCGGGCCCGATTTCCACAGTTTTCGAGTGATCGAGGATGGTCGGGTCTGTTCGAGCCCGGTGGAGGTTTCATCGATCCCGAGGCGGGCGTCCGGGCGCATCTCGAGCTGGCTCGGCGGGCGGGTGCCTCGATTCGAAGGCCGGTGAAGGTCGTCTCGATCGATGGGGATGATCAGGAAGCGGTGGTCGGAACGGACCAGGGTGAGCTGCGGACGAGTCGGCTCGTGGTCGCCGCCGGAGCATGGACCGCATCCCTGCTCGGTGATCATCTGCGGGTGCCGCTGTTCCCTCAACGGAAGGCGATGATCTGGTTCGAGCCGACCGACCCCCGGGCCTGCTCGTCGGATGAGATGCCCGCATGGCTCATCGACGATGGCGAGCCCGCGGGTTGTTACTACGGCGTTCCGACCTGGCCGGGGCAACCGCTCCCGGGCGGGGTGAAGGTCGGTTTTCATGGTCCGGGAAGCGTGGTGGATCCCGATGCGACGCACGAGATCACGCCCGAAGTCATCGAACGATTCACCGCGGATCTGGCCCGCCGGCTTCCTGGCGTCCTCAAACGTCCGCTCGCCGCGCAAGCGTGCCTCTACACCATGAGTCCGGACGAGCACTTCGTGATCGATCGTCTCCCCGGTCGCGGCTCGATGGTCGTCGTCGCCGGATTCAGTGGCCACGGATACAAGTTCGCCCCGGTGGTCGGAGAGATCGCCGCGGATCTGGCGATCGACGGCGCGACTCCACGGCCGGCCGCCTTCCTGAATCTGGATCGATTCGACGAGGAACGACCCCATTGAGTCCGCTATTCTCACCGGACCCGCGTTCATTTCCACCGTCCCACAGTCCGGAGCCTTCCGAATGACGACGCCCCTCACCAAGCCGCTCCACGCCCGCCCCGCGTCGATCATGCTGATCTGCCTGATCGTCCTCGTATCGCGCGGCGAGGCGATGGCGCAGCTCGATACGAATTTCGAGCCTCGGACCTTCGCCGGCTCGCCCACGCTGGCTCGCGTCGTCGGACAGCCGACGAAGGCGGGGGGGCCGACGCTCTTCCGGAACTACCGTTTCGACTCGAATGGCGTGCTGACCGCGATCGAGCAGGGGACCGACGAGATGGGAACCACCCTCGAGGTGGCGTTCGAATCGGACTCCGAGGCACGACCGGTGCGCATGACCGTCACGTTCATGGGGAACACCGGTTGGATCGAGACCTTCGAGTACGACGACGGCGGCCGACTCGTGGAGTGGGCGAAGATCAATCCGCGTTCGAATTCGACCATCGAGTCCCGTCGGCAGGTACACGATGAGAACGGGCGTCGGATTCGCACGGTGTTGAACCGCGCGGGGCGTCCTTCGGAGGAGACCGATCGGACCTTCGATGAGGCGGGCCGGGTCGTGCTCGAACGGACCACGGCCGATGGCGAGTTCCTCCGCGAGGAGGTCTTCGACTACGACGAGGGAGGGTGTCTCGTCGGCAGGAACGTCACGCTTTCCAAGGGGCGGCGTTCCTCGAGGAGATGGGAACGGGGCCTGGATTGTCGAAGCGTCAAGGAGACGGTCCGGACGTTCGCGGGCAAGACGACCACCATCGAATCGACGTACGACGAAAAGGGCAATCCGCTCTCCGAGACCACGCGACGCGAGGGCGTCGAGCGGCCCGTCGTGCTCACGTGGAACTACGAGTATCCCGTGTCGGCCGTGCCCGAGGACCGGAATTCGGAAGGTCCGTGACCTCGGGCGTTTCGATCGTGAACGTGGGGGATTCGAGTCGATATCATTCCCCCGCCGAGTGCGTGGCCTTCGCGCCCGGTCCGACGAAGAACGACCGTTCGCCGCGATTCCTCAAGACCAGACTGGATGATTTCCTCATGTCCCGACCCCGTCGCTCCCATCTCTCGATGCTTGCGCTGATCTCTTTCGTCGCGGCGCTTTCGGCCTGCGCATCGAATCCCGCCGCCTTTCGAACCGTCGAGGTGGAAGCGCTGCATCCCGATGCGGTGACGGAGATCCCGATCGAAGTCGGTACCGCGATCACGCTGATGCTTCCGGGCAACGCGGGTACCGGTTACGACTGGGTGCTCGCCGGTGATCTTCCGGTATTCCTCCGCCAGCGTGGTGGCTCCGATTTCGTGGCGGAGGATCCCTCCAAGGTGGGTTCGCAGGGAGACACCAGATTCGTCTTCGAAGCGATCGGAGCGGGCGAGGCGACGGTCCGGTTCCACTATCTCCGGTCGTGGAAGAAGGACGCCAGGCCCGCTCGATGGGCCGAGGCCGCCATCACCGCGAAATCCGGCGGCGGTTGAACGACCTCGTCGTCGACGAAGCGCAGCGTCACCGACTCTTCTGAAAATCGAAATGAAGAAGGCCCGTCCTGGTTTGTCCTCGGACGGCGGTTCGGGATGGCTCGCCGCGCGACGGGGTCCGTTGGGATCGGAGGCGACATGCCACTTTTCGACATGCGGGGAATGGAAGTCGACGGTCCCGAGGGGCCGGTACAGGTCGAAGCGACCTTTGCAGCGCTGCCGCCGGATCACGGCGGCCCGACGATCTGCACCCGCGAGCGGTTTCTCGGGGAGGTGCGTGATGAGGCGGGGCGTCGATGGCACGCGATGATCGAGGATCGACAGGCCCGATTTCTCGGGCCGGCCGACGACTGATTCCGGCGCCCGCGTCGGTCAGGGGATCATCGCCCCGGAGGTCGAACCGCCGTGGCGGTGCACCAGCAGCCCGCCTTCATGTCCCGTGATGCCGATGATGCAGGCATTGACGAACACCAGTGCCGTCGCTGNGATCCCGATGCCGAGTCTGAGCCCACGTCGCGGAACGAGGGTCAGGCCGACGAGGCCGGCGTTCGCGGCGAGGAGGATCGGGATGATCTTGCCGCGACGCGCATGATCGGACAGGACTTCACGGGCCGCTTCGGTCCGGAGTCGGGCTTCCACGATCGGTTCCGCGGCTTCGCCCGCCTCGCCCGCCTGCCAGGCCACGACCGCCGTCGCGAAGAGGACGATCGCGAGCACGAGGCGGTAGAGGACGGCCCGGCGTCCCGGAATGCCGCACAGCACGAGCACGAACGGCACCGCGAGGACCGAGATCGCGATCGGGAAGTGCACGAGCATGGCGTGGCGGGTCACGGGATCGGCGAAGGACTGGCGAAGGCTTTCGAGAAGATCCGACATCGTGCGAGGTTCCAGATGGGTAGGCTGACATTCGATCGGCATGAATGCGGGTCGCAAGCCACCGATGGAGCCTACCACCGTGAATCGAAGCATCGCGCACCGGTATCTCGTCAGTTTCACGCTTGCGGCGATCGTCGGCGGATCCGCCGCGGCGATCGACGACCCGTCGCCCGAACATCCCTTCATCTACGAGCGGTCGGTCTGGCTCGACGCCGACTCGAAATCGCGGTCGATCGAGGAGGCGGATTTCGAGGGCGTGCCGGATCGCTCCGAAGTCGTCGATCGCGCGGTGGGGTTCACCGACGGCGGCGACGGTTCGAGGCAACGCCTGCGTGGCTGGATCGAGGCGCCCCGAACCGGCGCGTATCGTTTCTCGATCGCTTCCGACGATGACGGAGTGCTCCTTCTTTCAACCTCGGAGGACCCCTCGAAAGGGCGCCCGATCGCCCAGGTCCGTGGCTTCACGGCACGGGACGAGTTCGACCGGCAGCCGAGCCAGATCTCACGTCCGATCGTGCTCATCAAAGGGCGACGCTATCACCTCGAGGCCCGGCAGCGAAACGTCGATGGCCGGGGGCACCTCTCCGTCGGCTGGCAGGTCCCGGGCGGACCGTCGGGCGTGTACGTCCCGGTCGGCATGCGGCTCGAACCCACCTTTCGACTCGAGGTCTGGACCGACGTTCCTCGGTCCGATCCCGAGTCGACCGACGTGTTCCAGACGCCCCCGGATCGCGTCGAGGCATGTTTCGCGATGTACGCGGAGGACATCGGCACCAACGTCGCGACCCGTTTCAGCGGGCGTTTTCAGGCGTCCACGTCCGGGAACTATCGTTTTTTCCTGACGGCGGATGACTTGGCGACGCTCCGGTTTCGATCCACGCAGGGAGGTGATGGATGGCGACCCGTGGCCCGCGTCGCGAGCTGGACGTCTCCCGAAGACTGGGATGGTCGGTCCGAGCAGGTCACCGAGGCGATCGCCCTCGAAGCTGGGGAAATCATCGATCTGGAAGTGCGGCACTGGCAGGGAAATGGTCCGGGCCACGTTGGTGTGGGGATCCGGGGGCCGGATGGCTTCGATGCCAGGCCCATCCGCTCGGTGGCGATTCCGGATTCGAAATCCGGATCCTGAACCCGCGAACCCAAGCCGTAATTCCGAAAAATCCAAGAGGAACCCCGCTCCCGGTCGCCGGTAGCGTTTCGAAGACCTATTCTGCATGAACGATCCCATCGGAGCCGTAGCGCGGTGTTCGCAATGACGGCCGTTCTTGAAGATCCATCCCGTCCGGAGACCCGAATCATGGTCCGACCAACCGCCCTCCTTCTTGCCGGTATCACCGGTTTGTCGACGATCGTGGCCGCCTTGCCGGCGACCGCCATGTCGGCCCCCGCGGGAGCTCAAGCGAGCCAGGATTTCCCGCCCTTCGAGAAGATTTCAGAAGGCTTCACGGAAGTCGCCCCGGGCGACGGGACCCGCGGCCTCTATCGGGTCTGGGTGAACAAGAAGACGCAGCGCTCGATCGCGGAGCTGCCGCGAAACTTCGAGAAGCAGGATCTGTTCTTCGCCTGGACGGTCGCCTCGGGAGTTCAGACCTCCGCGGTGCAGACCGGCGATCAGTACGCGCGTTGGAAGCGATTCGGCAAGCGACTGGCCCTCGTCGAGCCCAACTATCAGACGATCTCCTCGGGTGACAAGCAGAGCAAGGACGCCACGCAGCGGGTCTTCACCGACCGGGTGATCCTCGAAATTCCGATCCTCGCCATGGGCCCCAGTGGCGGCCCGGTCATCGACCTGAACGGACTCTTCGTGAGCAAGGCGACCAGCTTCTTTGGTCGCGTCGCCGCGGGCGCGAACACCAGGCTCGCGACGGTGGAGAAGGCGAAGACCTTCCCGGGCAACGTCGAGCTCTGCTACCAGATGCCCCTCAGCAACGGCCGGTTCGCGAAGCTCTACTATTCGATCGCGTCGATTCCGTCGAACACCGGCTACCGTCCCCGCGAGGCCGACGACCGGGTCGGCTACTTCACGACCAGCATCCAGGACCTCGGTGATCCCGCCGCGGACACGCCGTGGAAGCGATACGTCAATCGCTGGCACCTCGAGAAGGCGGATCCGAGCCTGAGGATGAGCCCCCCGAAGAAGCCGATTGTCTTTTACGTGGAGCACACCGTGCCGGTCCGCTACCGCCGCTGGGTGCGTGACGGGATCCTGGAGTGGAACCGGGCGTTCGAGGAGATCGGTTTCGTCAATGCGGTCGAGGTCTACCAGCAGGACAAGCTGACTGGCGCCCACATGGACAAGGATCCGGAGGACGCTCGATACAACTTCATGGTCTGGACCAACGCGAACATGGGATTCGCGATCGGCCCCAGCCGGGTCCACCCCAAGACCGGACAGATCCTCGACGCTGACATCGTGATGGACGAAGGCTTCGTGAGCTCCTGGGTCGACACCTGGGAGCGTCAGATCCCCCACGCGGCGATGGAGAGCCTCGGAACGCAGACCATCGAATGGCTGATCGAGAATCCGGATTTTGATCCCCGGGTCATTCTCGCGGCACCGCAGGACCGGGATCAGGTGGCCGGCGAGATCGCCGCCCGTCACGAGGAACTTCGTGGCAAGGGGCTCCGCGCATTGCACCCGAGCCTCGACGGCCCCGGAAAGCTCATCGCGGGGGCCGGCCCGGACGGCCATGCGATCGAAAGTGATCCCCATGCCGCCACGGTCTGCCAGAACGCGACGCGGAAGTCGATGGACGTGGCCTTCATCAGGATGAACGCCGAACTGCTCGGGCTTACGAGCGAAACCGATCCGAGCGGGCAGCAGCTCGACGGGATTCCGGAAGAGTTCATCGGTCCCCTTCTCAAGGATCTGATCACCCATGAGGTCGGCCACACGCTCGGACTCCGTCATAACTTCGTCGCCTCCGGCCTCGTCTCCTACGACGAGATGAACAGCGAAGGGTTTGATGGTCCGATCTCCTCTTCCGTGATGGATTATCTCCCCGTCAACATCGCGTTCGGCGACGACGTGGTCCAGGGCCCCTGGACCACGCCCATGCTCGGCCCCTACGACATGTGGGCCATCGCCTACGGCTACACCCCCGGGAAGACGGATGCAGTGCTCGCTCGCTGCGGCGAGCCCGAGCTTCGCTATCTGACCGATGAGGACACGCAGGGACCTGATCCCATGGCCCGTCGCTTCGACCACGCGAAGAACCCCCTCGACTACGTCGACGCACAGCTCGCGATCGTCGAGAATCTCCGGGGTCGCATCCTCGACGAGATGGTCGATGACGGGGAGAGCTGGTCGAAGGCCCGGAGCGGCTACCTCATGACCCTCTCCAAGCATCTGAGAGCGGTCAGCGTGGCCGGCAACTGGATCGGCGGCAGCACCGTCAACCGCGTCATGAAGGGCGAGGAGATCGATCCCATCACCGACGTTCCGGCCGACCAGCAGCGCCGCGCGTTGGCGGTCGTGCTTGATGCGACCACGCCCGACGCGGCGTACGGACTCACCCCGGAGCTCCTTCGGAAGATGACGGTCGAAAAGTGGTTTGACGACGGTGGCCGGGCCGGCGCGATTGCCGATTCCNCGTTCGACGTCCACAACCGGATCAACGGGATCCAGCGGACGGCCTTGACGCTGATTCTCAACCCCACCACGCTGAACCGCATGTACGACAACGAATTCCGAGCGGAGGAGGGGGACGACATCCTCACGATCCCGGAGACCATGGGCGGCGTGAAGGCTGCGGTCTGGTCCGAGTTGGACGCACGGCCCAGTGGGAAGCGAAGCAACACCGACGCCTACATCTCGAGTCTGCGTCGGAACCTTCAGCGAACGCATCTCGAACGCTTGGTGTCGCTTGCTGGCGGTAGCGACCGGTTCGGGCCCTCCAAGGCCGCCGTCGCGAGTCTCTCACGTCAGCAGCTTCGCGAGCTCGACGAGCAGATCGGTGAAGTGCTGAGTCGGGACGGAAGCCGGCTCGACGACTACTCGAGGGCTCACCTCTCGGATGCCAAGGCGATCATCGATCGGGTCTTGAACGCCGACTACGTCTACAACTGATCCACGGAGTCGCGCCGGAGCGACCCGGATCGAACGAATGCGAGGAGGGCCGTCCACGGACGGCCCTCCTTTTCGTGTGCCGATCGGGATCGGCGGTCCTGCGAAAGATCCGGAGCGTGTGGCGTCGATCTAGTCGTCGCGGGCTGGTGGACCCGCGTAGAACACCGCTTCGAACTCGTACCACTTGATGGTCTTTTCGCCGAACGCGGGTCCGAACGGATCGGTGGTGCCGACCCGTCCGCTGCCGGCGCCGATCGTCGCGGACTCGTTTCCGGCCGAGAAGGTCGGGGCGAATCTCCACCAGTAGGAACCGGCACCGACCTCGGCCGCCGCCGCCCGGGCCTCGGCATCGCCCGGAAGGCTGCCGATCTCCATCTGCGTGGAGAACCGGCTGGTACCGAGTCGAGGCGCGTCCGTCTTGGCCACGACTCGGATCGGATCTTCGGTGGCCGTCTGGCGAGTTCCGACGTAGTTCTCGATGAACGGGTTCACGCATCCGGTGAGGGCGAGCGCCCCGGTTGCGAGCACGAATCGGAGGATCGAAACAGGACGTGGTGACATCGCGGAATCCAGGAATCGGGTTCGAAGCGGTCGAGTCCCGCACGTCATGCGAGACCCGTCGGAATGACGATCAATTCGCCGACTGGAGGATCCAGAACATCGCCCTTCGACGCTCCGGATCGACCGAATCAGCGTACAGGATGGCGTTCAGACGAACCCGCTCCCGGTCGCACTTTTCCTGCATGGCCTGCCATTCCTCGACCTCTTCAGGCGTCGCGTCACCGGTGGCGAGTCGGCCGTTCAACGCATTCAACGCGGTACGCATCTCGAGGTAGGGGGCGGCCTCCGTCCGGAATTCCGCGACCATCGGATCGTCATCCATGGTGACGCGTTCGCCGAGCACGCCGACGCCGCCGTTCTCAGGTGCGGCGGCCGGGGTCGTTTCGCGATCACAGCCCGAGAGCAGCAGCACCGAGGTGGAGAGGATCGCGAGATGTCGGAACGATTGGAAACCGTTTGTGAAACGCATTCGTCTGATCACCACCCGCCATAGAGCGCGGCACTCCCGGGAAACAGTCGTTCGGACACCCAGTCCCAGTCCGGCCCTGGGTAGTAGATGTTGGTGAGCTGGGTGGGACTGTTGAATGCGATCTCGATCGGCTCCGGGTTGGAGTAGCTGGTTCCCGCCCATTTGCGTCGTTCGACGTGGCCGTCCGCGAAGGCGAAGTTGAAGTGGCCCTCGTCCCAGATCATGAGCTGGTCGATCCAGTCCGGGGTGTAGGGGTTGATTCCCCAGCCGTTGATGTTGTGCCCGCGTCGGTCGTGCTCCGCGACCATCGAGATGGTATCGCTGGGGCGGGGGATCCGACTGCGGGTCCCGATCGACCACGAAGGTGGTCCGTTCCAGTCGCTCGTGCCCTCTCCGTCGGTGAAGAAGGCGCTGAGCGAGTAGGTGCGAACGTAGTCGGAGCGGTCGAACGGGGACTTGTAGAGTCGGACGTCGCCGACGTAGGGGAACAGTCGGCCCTCGGTGAGGGCTTCCTCTCGTTCGGTGTTTCCAGGGCCCATGTTGTTGCCCACGGAGCTGACCCAGTCCCACGCATGTCGGTTGGTGTCCGGGGCGACGTATCGGCCGGCGTTGTCGGACGCGTAGCCGTCCCAGGCGAGCATCATCTGTCGCTGCTGCGACAGGCAGGTCAGGCCCCGGGAGGTCTGCTGAAAGGAATTCGTCGCGTAGAGCACCAGACTCACCAGGATCACGATCATGGCGATCACGACGAGCAGTTCCACGAGGGTGAAGCCGGGCCGACGGTGGTCGGTCGAGCGTCGAGGTCGGTTCTTCATGGGGTTGCTCCGGCTCGAATGCTCAAGGCGTTCACGGCTCGCTCCAGGGAAATTCGGAGCGGCGTCTCAGCGGACACGATACCCCCGAAAGCCGGCCGCGGACAGGCGATCCTCAGATCAAGCCGGATTCCCGCGATCGAACCGCCGTGATCCGATGATTCAACGCCCGCGTCTCGATGGTGTCTCAGGACGCTGGCCCTTCCGGTAACCACCAAACCCGGCGTTGGTGAGGCGCCAGTCCGCCGCCTCGTCGATCTTCACGCCGGTCGTTGGAATCTCCTCCTCCCGCCCCAGCGCCCAGAGCATCCCCTGGACCGCCATCCGTCGGCAGTCCGCGGACCGGAAGTCGTACGGATGCCCGAGGGTCGTGAAGAACACGCGCCCGGGGAGTTCCGACCCGGGCGGATTCTCGATGGTCCACGCCACCGGACTGGATGTCGGGAATCGATCGTGCCGGTCCTCGTGATAGGACTTCAGCGTCGTGCCGGTGGCGAGGCGGGTCGGATCACCGGCCAGTTCGTCGCCACCACCTTCGACGTGGTAGAGCCACGAATACGCGTCGAACGGGTCGACGCCGCGAAGGATCGGATGGGACGCTTCCGGATCCGGCACGACCCGGGTGAGCGGGGCCTTCCCGTCGCCGAAGTTTCCATGGTGCGTGATCCATCGCTGGCCGAAGACGAGTCGGGGCCAGGCCTCGTTCATCTCCGTGTGTCGGGGATCCTCGTCCGGGTACCGGAAGGCATGCGTCGCCGTCCGGAATCCCACCAGCGGCCGGCCCGAGGCGACGTATCGTCGGATCGGTTCCAGCTGTGCTTCGGGCAGGGTGCGGAAGCGGATGAACATCACGACGAGATCCGCGTCCGCGAGCACGTCGACCCCGGGGATGTTCGAGAGCGCCTCGGGATCGATCAGTCCGTCCTCGTCGAGACTGTGGAGCACGGTCGTGCGGACGTCGTGATCCCGGGCCAGCAGGGCGGCGAACTTCGGCAGCGATTCCTCACTGCGGTATTCCTCGTCTCCGGCGATGAAGACCACGTGCGGACGTTCGTCTTCCGTTGGAGGGGGCGTCGCTGCGGCCGGCGGGTCGGCGGCGAGAATCGAGGCCACGATCGAGAGAATGGTCGTCGTCATGCCTGAAAGCGTAGCGGCTCGGGGGCCGGCCGTTCGTGCGTCGCGTTCTTCCCGCCCGGATGGACCGCTAGGATGCGATCCTGCCCGACCTTCTTCCTGCCGACCGGCGGAGAACCAGACATGCACCCGATCGTTCTTCCATTGCTTGCGTCGCTTTCGCCCGCACTCGCATCGGTTCCGGCCGATGCGGTCCCGCCCGAGGAGCGGGTGATCCCGATCGAGGAGATCGGATCCCGTCGTTGGATCGGTCCCGCCTGGCAGCCGAGTCGGCTTCAGGACTGGCGAATCCTCGACGGCCGGCTGGTCAATGACGACAGCCGACTTCCGGTTCGAACGGCGCATGTCCTTCCGTTGCGGATCGATCCGGATGCACCGGAGACCCCGTTGACGATCTCCGTTGACGTGCGGGCGGAGGGCGGCGGATCCGTCGACGCCGGTTCGTTCGCGGGTTTGTTGTTCGGCGCCGGCGGGCCCGATGTGGACCCGCGTCTGACGGCACTGATCCAGCAGGTCCCCGCCCCCGACGGGGGGATGCTCGCGGTGGTCGCCGGGGCTTCGACGGGTCGGCTGCTCGACTTCTCGACCGAGAAGCAGGGAGGGTTCAGCTGGGCTTTGCCGGCGAAGACGAGACTGGAGGACCTTCGATCGATTCCGGAGGAGCGCGTCGAGCTCGGCGGGTCCGGCACCGAATTCAGGCGGTTTGCGCTCGATCTGGTCATCACCCCGCGGGACGGTCGCTTCGACGTTGATCTCTCGGCGCGGGACGGTGACGCCATCTTCACCGTCGTCTCGGCCCGGGGACTGGAACGCGATCGGATCGACGGCGGCATCGCCCTCGTCGGGCATCGTAGTGCGCGAAAGGACGGCATCGGCTGGTCGTTCGCGGATCTTCGACTCCGCGGCGCCGATCTCGAGGCGTGGCTCGACGAGACGGATCATTCGTGGGGACCCGTGCTCGCCGTGACCTACACCCTCGACCGGAACGACGACGGCATCCACGCCCTGCGGCTGAACACGCTCTTTCCCCCGGTCGCGGCGTCGGATCTCGGCGACGTTGCGCTCGAGTTCGAGACCCGGGACGGCATCTGGCGACCGATCGCGACGGGCGGGCTCGTCGACGAGAGCTTCAACGTGGTCTTCGACGTCGACGACGTCGAGGAGTACCTCGGACGGAAATACCGGGTTCGAGGAGCGATGAATGGAACGCCGTTCGAATGGCAGGGCGAGATTCATGCCCCGCCGGTCGAACGTCCGCTCCGGATCGCGAGTCTGAACTGCGTGAAGAACATGACGGCGCATTCGGCGTGGAATCGACAGGGGGTCTGGTTTCCGCACGACGAGCTCGTGACCGGCGTCGCAACGCAGGATCCGGACTTCCTGTTCTTCGCGGGCGACCAGATCTACGAAGGCGATCTGAACGGGGTCGACCGGCGGAAGATCATGCTCGACTACCACACGAAGTATCAGCGCTGGCTTCGGAGCTTCGCGGAGCTGTGTCGGGACCGCCCCTGCGTCATCATTCCCGACGACCACGACGTCTATCACGGCAACATCTGGGGGGCGGGTGGCGTGCTCGCGAAGGCGAAGGACGGTCTCACCGTTCAGGATTCGGGCGGATACAAACTGGGCGCCGACGTCGTGAACGCCATTCACCGGACCCAGGTCGGCAACCTCCCGGCGTGCGCCGTTCCCGGTCCGATCGGGCAGGGGATCGATCCGTACACCGCCCGGATTCGGTACGGCCCCGTGGACTTTGCGGTCGTCGCCGACCGAATGTGGAAGGATTCGGCGAGCGTCAAACTTCCGGAAGGGAAGGTCCGCAACGGCTGGTTCAGGAATCCGGACTTCGATCCGAAGGACGCGGACGTCCCGGACGCGATGTTCCTCGGTCCGACGCAGGAGGCGTTTCTCGCAGACTGGGCGACCTCCCGCGATCCGCGGAGTCCTCGGAAGATCGTCCTTTCGCAGACACCGTGGGTGAACGTCGCGACCCTTCCGCCCGGACGGGATGACGGGGTCGTTCCGCGTCTGAAGGTCCATGCGGCCGGCGAGTACGCGGAAGACGACGTCCCCGCCGCGGACACTGATTCCGGTGGTTGGCCCCAGTCGGCGCGGACCCGGGCCGTTCGTTCACTGCAGGCGGCCGACGCGCTCCACCTCTGCGGCGATCAGCATCTCGGTTCCCTCGTCCAGTACGGCGTCGACGCTTACCGTGATGGGACGTTTGCCTTCACGCCGCCCGCGGTCGCCAACACCTGGCCTCGGCGGTGGATGCCGATCGACGAAGGTGGCAATCGATGGGACGGAGCGCCTCGTTACGCGGGTGATTTCGAGGACGGGTTCGGCAACCTCATGACGGTCTTCACGGTCACCAACCCCGAGGACCGGGGTCTCGAGCCTCGACGGCTCTACGACCTCTCGCCCGGATACGGGATGGTCGACGTCGATCCCGTCACCGGCGACCTGCTGCTCGAGGCCTGGCCGCGATGGTCCGATCCCGAGGACGATGCGGCCCAGTATCCCGGCTTCCCGTTCCGCATCACCGGAANGGAATGATCGAGGATGGTCGAGGGGATCCTCCGGGGTGCCGTGCCTCGAATCACGCGGTCGACGGGGGGGACTTCGGGTGCTCTCGACGCAGATCCCGATAGGCGTCGAAGCAGTAGAGCGCCACGGCGATCCAGATCAGCCCGAACGCCGCGAGCTTCATCGGGCTCACCTGTTCGCCGAAGATCGTGATCGCAAGAATGAACTGGCAGGTCGGTGCCACGTACTGGAGGATGCCGATCGTCGCGAGCCGCAGGCGACGTGCGGCGGCGGCGAAGGCGATCAGGGGAAGCACGGTGACGAAGCCGCCGACCAGCAGCAGCAGATCGGTGTTCCAGTCCGTGGTGGTGAAACTGGAGACTCCGCGTGCGGCCAGCACGAGTTCGAGCGCCAGCATCACGGGAAAGAGCAGGATCATCTCGATGGTCAGGCCGCTGACCGAATCGGCCTTCATCTTCTTCCGCAGCAGACCGTAGCAGCCGAACGATATGGGAAGCACCAGGGAGATCCAGGGGAGCCCGGCGAGNCTGGAGAGATCGAACCTCCCGTCGGTTGGATCGAGGGNCCGGCTGGACGCCGAGATCGCCGACCAGCCGAACAGCACGACGCCGACGACCGCGATCCAGATCGCCTTGCGTTGCAGCGGCGACAGTCGCTCGCCGAGCACCGTGCGGCCGAGCAGCACCGAGACGAGGGGATTGATGTAGTACCCGAGGCTCGCCTCGACGAGCCGGTCGCTGACCACCGCGTAGATGAAGGTGAACCAGTTCACGGCGATCAGCACGGTGGAGAGAACGAGGATCCGGAACGCCTTCGGCGTCGAGATCGCCGCGCGGATCCGCCCGATCCCCGGAGGCAGGGCGACGAGGACGAGCATCACCGGAAGACCGGCAAGCACCCGCCACGCCAACAACTCCAGGGGATTGACGTGATCGAGGAACTTGAAGTAGATCCCGGTCGCGAATCCCCAGAAGAGGTAGGCGATCATCGCCTCGGTGACGCCGATGCGCTGGCTTCTGGAAATGTCGGGCGGGGGCGGATGCGGCGTCATTGGTAGATCGAGGACCGATTCGGGATTCAGCCGCCGATGGTGATGTCGAGGAGGCTTCGGTCGAGGGCCGCGCGGAGTTCGGGCGTCATCGGATCACCCGGGTGGGACCGCTCGAGCCCGCGTGCGATCCCCGCCAGCGCTTCGATCTGAGAGGCGGGTGATTTCAGACGGGTCATCGCCTTGAGGAGCGGTATCCAGTCGTTCATGGGTCGATTCGCGAGCGCCATGGCGTCGCTGAGCATGCCGATGCGGTCCTGGTACCACCCGTCGCCTCCGACCCGGGTCGTCAACCCGTTGGGGGCGAGGAGTTCGAGGGCGAGTGGCGTGCGGCCGTCTTCCAGCAGCGCGGCGAGGATCCGGATGATTCGCATGCGGATCGACGGATCATCCTCGATCATCGCGGCCCACTGCATGGGACGGACGATCCGAAGGTTGCGTGCGTCGGCCAGCGGTGGAGCCGGATCGAGTGGATCGGCGAGGGCTGGATCGGCGAGCACCAATTCGGCCAGCAATCTGGAATCACCTCGGCTGATTCGTTCGCTGATCCGGCGGGCCCGGTCACGGTCGCCGTTCAGGAACGCCGCGTGCGCCATGGCCGCTCGGATCGCGCCGCTCGACGCGGCGGGAAATCGATCCAGCATCTCCGATCCGCCTATGAGTTCCAGCACGTCGTCGATTCGTCCCGCCCGGGCGAGTCCCGCGGCGGCGGCGGCTCGTATTCCGGTCCGGGCGAGGACCCTCGGATGACGTTCGATCATCGTGAGGATGGCGGCGCCCGCGTTTCGATCCGCGAGTTCGACGAGCAGGGCGGTTCGGTAGGCCTCGGTGGCGGCGCTCGAGTCCTCCGGGGGTGCCGGCGTTCCGTAATCGAGGATTCGGGCGTCGACGTCCGGGCAACGACCGGTCGCGAGCACCGCGGCACCGATCATCGGTCGATCGGCGAGGTCCGCGGCGTCGAAGATCGCGCCGAGGTCCCGGCAGTCCTCGACGGTCGCGATCAGGTCGATGATCGGGGCATGCGTGGGGCCGAGCCGGAAGGTGCAGTCGAGCGACCGTCCCGACGGCAGATCCGAGGCTGGTCGGAGCAGAAGACCGGCGAGTGACCATTGAAGTTCACCGCGACCGCCGAGTTCCGCGGGGATCGCCTCCATCGCCTCGAGGACTCGTGGCTCGAGCATGCCGCCGCGGAGCAGTTCCGCCTCGAAGCGTGCGTCGAGGTAGTCCGCGATCCGTTCCCGTGATTTCAGCGACTCGAATCTCGTCGCGAACCCGGGATTCGGCCGAATCGAGTCGAGCCAGCCGGTGGCGGCGGCCCGCATCCGCGGGCTGGCGGTGGAGGATTGCAGGAGGTCTCCACCGGTCCTGGTGAGGACTTCGATCGCGGCGGGCGGAACGACATTCGATGCAGTACCCAGCGTCGTGGGCGACGAAGCCTCCTGAAGTGGCACTTGGATGCCACCTGCAGCACCGGCGGTCAGGATGAGGGCAACGGTGATCGAGGCAAGCATGATTGGAGAGTGTATTCAACCGCTTTGCCCTCGGCGGTCTCCGATCCGGGCAACGCCACTCCGAAAAACCCTCGAATTGTTCGGTCAGTGTTCGGGATTCGATTCGTCCTCCTCTTGACCGTGGCCGACCTTGTCCCACGCTTCCCAGATCGCCGATTCTCCGGAGTTCAGCATGGTTCTTGCCGCACGACATCAGATCCTTCCATCCGCCGCCTCGCTCGATTCGGATTTCGAGTCGAACCTTGACCGTGAATTCGGCGAAGGATTCGACGTGCCGATGACGGGCAGCGGCGATGCCGCGGTCTGGGCGTCTCGCGCCACCCATCAGGTGGCTGAGCTTTCGGATCGAGGCGTCGTATTCCTCGGGGCGCTCGAACCGCTGGACGCGAGGCTCCGAGCGCTCCATCGCCGGGTCGTTTCCGCGGTGGTCCGCGGTGATTCGCTGCCCATCGCCTGCGAGACGCTGCCGGAAGTGGATCATCTCGTGGCTCGCATCGAAGTCGAATGGAACGAGACCATGCGGGATGGCAGCCGTCGTGATCCGGATCCGGAACAGTGGTCCCGCTGCCTGCTGGCCGCCACCGAGGAGGNCTTCACCGCCTGGTGCTTCGCCTGCCTGTGCGAGCTGTCGGGTGGTGGCCTCATCCGGATCGATGTCGATCGCGGGGAATCCGGCGAGGCATGGATCGCGGACGAGCCCGGACTGTTGGCCGAGGATCTCGCCACGGCGCTGGACGGCGATCGAATCAGCCTGGCCGTCGATCCGCTTCGTCGCCCGGAAACCAATGATTTCCAGCGTACACTGGTCCGTCAGGCGTCCTGAGGCCGCCTGAGGTGGCCGTGGAAGGGAGTTCGGGGCCCGGCGGTGGTGTCCATGCCTCGTCGCAGTGCCCGGAATGCCGCGAAACGCGTGAATCGAGGACGTCGCATGTTCATAAACCGCCGGTCCTTCGTGATCGCGATGTGGGCGTCGACGGCTTTCGTACACTCATCGACGCGTTGAGACCCATTCCCGACCGGAGCCCAGCATGCGACAGCGACGACAGTCCACCGTCAGATCGGATCGACGAATCATTGGAACCGGTCGGATCGCCAGCGTGATCTTGACGCTGGGTCTCGGCATCTCCGGAGCGGCCGTCGCGCAAGTCGATTCCGCACTTCCTGAACTTCCCGAGCCTCCGGCGCTTCCCGGTCTCGAAGCCATGGATGGGCTNGACCGTTTCGTCGGCGAGTGGGGGATGGAAGGCATCACCGACGAGGGTCGCGCCTCGATGCCGGGTGGCGTCGAGTTCACCGCGGAGCAGTCCGTGTGGTGGACCGAACCCGGTCGTTCGCTGGCGGTGGAGTGGAACGTCACGCTGGAGGACGGCGCCGAAGTTTCAAGCGGCCGCGGCCGCATCACCTGGGACGAAGCCGCCGGGGCCGTGCTGAACATCTACTCCGGACGGGACCGTGGGCGACCGTTCACGGGCAGCGCCACGTTGATCGGATTCGATGGTTCGGCCTTTGATTGGCGAGGACACGAGACGTCGGGGACCGGTACGTCCGTGAACTACGAAGTGACCTATCAGTCGGCCGACCGCGATGCGTGGGTCGTCGACTTCATTCCGACCTGCATCGATGGAAGCGGGGGGCCGCAGCCGGGCCGTTTCGTCTGGAAACGAACGAACCCGTTCATCGAGCGTCTGGAGATCGCCTCCGGACTGATCGGTGTCTGGGACGGTGTTCGGCAGAACTCGCTGGGCCGGACCGTTCTATCGACCCTGGAGATCGCCGCCGGCCCCGGCGAGCGATCGCTGCGGATCCGATCGATCGATGAAATCGACGGCGTGGTTCGCGTGGTGGGTGACGAGATCATCTGGTTCGACGCCGGATCCGGGCGACTTCGCAGTCGATTCCTTGGTGGAGACGGCCTCGTGACCGGTGGTGTGGTCACGCCGGAGGAGTCGTTGGAAGGCCAGTCGTATCTTCGGTCGACCTGGTCCGGGATCGACGAGTCGGGTCGACCTCGCAGCGGCATCACCAGGATCGATCTCCTCGGTGACCGGCTTTCGGTCGGCTACGAAGCCTATGAGATCGACGGTCGTTCGCTTGAAATGGCGGAACGGGCCGCGTCTCAGCGCGACTACGATCGACGTGTTCGGTAAGATTCTCGAGGTGTGGTACCGGGGACGATGGATGAAATCGATGCGAGTCGATTCCAAGTAATCGTGCCCTGGAGGTGGCATGTCCGAAGATGCGGCGATCATCTGGTGGTATCGGTCACCGGCCGGCGAGGTGTACGGTCCCTACGATCGGGCGGAGGTCGATCGGTACGTTCGCGATGGTCGAATCGAGGCGGCCGGCTTTCTTCGTGAGGGGCCGGAATCCGAGCCGTGGCAGATGGCCGAATCCGTGATCGACGAGCTCCACACGCCGGCGTCGCAAGCCGATCCGCCGCCGGATCCGGCGGCAGGGGATGCGGGCTTCGAGTCGGAGTTCGAATCGAGCATCCCGCCGAATCCTCCGGTGACGCCGCCGTCCGACTCCCAGAACGAGGTTTCTCCGACCAGCAAGGTGGCGTACATCCTGCTCGGGATTCTGCCGGGCGTGATGGCTTCCGTCTTCGGTGTGCACAATCTGGTGGCGGGGTACACGGCGCGGGGTGCGACTCAGCTCACCCTGAGCCTGGTGCTGATCTGGGGCATGGCCTGCATCGGTGCGGTGATCGGTTTCACCATCTGCATCTCGGCGCTGGTGTACCTTGGTCTGCTGATCTGGACGATCGTCGAGGTCTGCACGATCGAAGTCGATGGGCAGGGACGGCGGTTCAGATCCGGATGATCGAGTGGCTCGGATGAACGCCGAGCGCTGGAGCGAACGATGATTTTGTTTCCTTCCGCGGCTTCGATCATCGCACTGTGCCTGGCGGCACTGGTCGGGTCACCGCCGTCGCGGGATTCCGACGTTCCGCCGGTGCCCGATCTGGTCTTGATCCCGGGCGGCGAGTTCACCATGGGCGGGATCGGTCCCGAAGCTCGTCCCGACGAGTTTCCTCGGCACCGCGTTCGGGTCGACCCCTTCGGCATCGGTCGCCGTGAGGTCACGAACGCCGAGTACGCCGCGTTTGTCGCCGCGACCGGCTACCGGACCGTCGCGGAGCGTCCGGTCGACTGGGAGGAATTGAAGAAGCAGGTTCCGCCGGGGACGCCGAAACCGCCTGAAGAACTGCTTCAGCCGGGGTCGCTGGTCTTCACCGGCACCGATCGGCCGGTGTCGATGGATGACTTCTCACAGTGGTGGTCATGGACCCGGGGGGCGGACTGGCGTCATCCGGAAGGCCCGACTTCCTCGATCGAGGGCCGCATGGATCATCCGGTGGTGCACCTCGCGTTCGAGGACGCGGTCGCCTATTGCGACTGGATCGGTGCCCGGCTTCCCACCGAATCGGAATGGGAGTTCGCGGCTCGGGGCGGCCTTGCGAATCAACCCTTCATCTGGGGTGCTGCCCAGATCGACGAGACGAGAGCCAACACCTGGAACGGTCGGTTCCCCGATCGAAACACGGCCGCCGACGGCTATCCGGGGACGGCGCCGGTGGGACGGTTCCCGCCGAACGGCTACGGGTTGTTCGACCTGGGTGGTAACGTCTGGGAGTGGTGTGCCGATCGGTACCGCGCCGACGAGTATCGGCGGCGGGTGGAGGAAGCGGGGCCGGACGGCGTGGTGGTGAATCCCTCCGGACCGGCCGAAACCCGGGACCCGCGAAATCCCTTCGCCCCGGTCAGTCGCGTCCAGCGCGGCGGCTCGTTCCTCTGCAATCCGAGTTACTGCTCGAGCTATCGTCCGAGCGCCCGAATGGCGACCACGCCCGACTCGGGCGCGAGTCACGTCGGCTTTCGCGTCACGATGACGATGGAACAGTGGAAGGCCGCCCGCGACCGTGCCGCCGATGCCGTCGGCGAGGCTGCGAAGCCCGAGGCGGTTCCAGACCCCGCCGCCGATTCCGACGCATCGGAACCCGTCGACGGTCGGGAATGAGTCCGCGGATCAGCCGTTTCGAGTCGCGAAGTCCGTCATGAACGCCGCGAGAATCTCCGCCCCGCGAACCGGGAACGCGTTGTACATCGAGGCTCGCATCCCGCCCACCCCGGCGAGTCCCGCGAGATTCTCGAGGCCGGCGGCCTTCGCCTCGGTGAGGAACCGGGCATCGAGATCCGATGATGNCGTCTGGAAGGTGACGTTGAGTCCGCTTCGTGCCGGGCGGGAGGCTCGGCTTCGGTAGAAGCCGCCGCTCTGGTCCACGATCTTCCAGATCATCGAGGACTTCAGTCGGTTTCGCTCGGCGATCGCCTCGGGCCCGCCCTGGGCTTCGGTCCACTCCGCCATGAGTCCGATGACTCGGACTGCGAACGTCGGCGGGGTGTTGAGAATCGACTGAGCGTGTTCATGGTCCGCGAATCGAAGGATCGGTCCGATGAACTTCGAACCGCGTTCGATGAAGTCCCGCTTCGCCACGATGACCGAGCAGCCTGCGGCGCCGAGATTCTTCTGGCCCGCGGCGATCGTCATCGCGTGGTCGGCGAACGGCCACGGTCTCGAGAAGATGTCGCTGGTGAGGTCGCCGATCAGCGGAAGATCGCTTCGCGGCGGTTCGGTGAACCAGGTGCCTTCACCGGTGTTGTTGGCGCAGTAGAAGAGGTACGCCGCATCCGACGGGGCGTCGATGTCGGCGCCGGCCTTCGTCGGGTCGGGGCAGGAGAATTCATCGGCGCCGCGGCCGTTGAATCCGACGTGGACCTTTCCCACGGGCTTCGCTTCCTCGATGGCCTTCTGGGCCCAGATGCTGGTGTCGAGGTAGACCCCGGTGCCACCGTCGGAGAGGAAGTTCAGCGCGAGGAATGCGAAGTTCACGGTCGCGCCGCCCGGCATGAAGATCACCGCGTGTTCATCGCCGACGCCGGTGAGCCGGCGAATGACCGCCTCCGCCTCGGCGGAGGCGTCCATGTAGGCCGGACCGCGGTGTGAATGCTCGATGAGCCCGATGCCGGTCTCGCCGAGGTCGAGCAGCTCCTCGCGGATCTGGTCGATGACTTCGATCGGCATGTGGGAGGGGCCCGCCGAGAAGTTGTAGACCCCGAGGCGGGGGGTGGCGGGCGGGGTGGTGAAGGCGGTGTGGATCGGTGAAGTGGACATGCGGGAAGGGTACGCGGGATTCCCGCGATGCGGTCGACCGAAATGAAGGGATCCGGCGGCAGTACGGTGGTCGTGCAAGGGCTCGGTCGCGGGTACCGTCCACCTTCCGTTTGAACGAGCGTTCAAGCCCGCGTCACGTCCGAACCTCTCTCCTCGGAGCATTCCCATGAAGGCGATTCGCTTCCTGATCGCACCCGTGGCCGGCATTCTGGCCTTCATGTTCGGGGTCATGGCCCTCGAGGCGGTGGGTCACGCGATCTACCCTCCCCCCGCGGAGATCGAAGCGCTCTCTCGGGCGATGGGTGATGCGATGGCGGCGGGTGACACCGATCGCTACCGGGAGGTTCAGGCGGAGATGACGCCGGTGCTTTCCGCGTGGCTCGGCGATGCACCGGTCGGTGCATTGCTCGCGGTGGTGCTCGCGTGGATCGGGGGCGGCGTCGTGGGGGCCCTGGTCGCGGCCGTGATCGCACCGGCCGGCAAGATCTGGTTCGCCCTGCTGGTCGGCGCCTTCGACGTGGTCGGCATCGTCATGGTGACGGATCAGTTCTCCCACCCGGTCTGGATGCCGGTGCTGGGAATCGCCGGAACGATCGCGGCGACCGGTGGTGTCGGTTTCCTGCTGGCCCGTGGACGGCCGCGCCCTCGACCGGACAACGCGTAGAAGAACGACCCCCCGGAAGCGTGTCGCTTCCGAGGGGTCGAAATCCGTGACCGCGGTGGGATGCGTTCAGACGTTGCTNGGCGGCGGCGTCCATTGCGCGGATCCGAAGCCGAGGATGCAGACGAAGATCGGGGTGAGGAAGATCAGCCCGAGTACGGTGCCGATTCCTCGGCCGAACCGCTCTGCGACGCTCAGGGACACCAGCACCATGTAGAGCACCTGGCCGACGATCGGTATGAAGAGCATGAGGGCCCACCACCAGGGCTTGCCCCCGACGACGGGCAGTACGAACAAATTGACGATCGGAATCAAGCCGAGGATCCCCGGCATGCCCGCCTTCGCGACCATCTTCCAACAACCGATGCAGAAGATGACGACGATCACGAGGTACAACAGGAGAGGCACCATGAGGGCGCCGAAGAGTTCTTCCGTCCCCATGGGCGGCATCTCGGACATCGGGGTCGCTGAATCGGTCTGCATGTTTGATTCTCCTATGTAGGGAGGCTAACCCGTTGGTCGTTGTTTCGTGTCATTGACCAACCCCGTCTTTTCACTGGATTCCCAGAATAATCACTCGTCCAATCTCGCGGTATCTGTCATCTTTGGGGGGTCGCGAGGAATCCGGCGGTCCGGCGGTTCGATCAAGGGAACCCCTCGCTCGTCATCGCGTAATCCGACGTGCGGGGAACCCCGCTCGGTGTTCACATTGACCTGCGACGGTCTTCGGGCCTGGTTCGAGAACAGGAACAACGCTCCATGTCGTATTCAGATCAGCGATCCTTCAAGGCTGTCCCTCGTCGAATGAACCGCCTCACTGCCGGCATCGCCGCGCTGGCGCTGTTCGCACCGTTCGGTGCGCTGGTCCACGCCGACTGCCCTGCGGATCTCGACGGCTCCGGCCAGGTGGGTGGAAGCGACATCGGACTCCTGCTTGCGCAGTGGGGGAAGGGAAGTGGATCCGCCGATCTGAACGGAGACGCTCGCGTGGACGGTGCGGACATCGGCGCGATGCTCGGTGCGTGGGGTTGGTGCCCGTGCGAGGAGGACCTGGTCTTCGACCCGATTCACGACGGCTCGGAACCACTCGAGCCGGCGATCGTCGAAGACACGTCCGAGGCGATGATCACCCGGATCGCGGATCGGGCCCGGGATCGACACGCACGGGAGGACATCGTGAACGGTGTCCCCTTCCGAACCTACGATCACTGGCTCCCTTTCTACTGGGAACAGCGGGTCGCCGAGATCGAGATTATCGACCGTGCGGCGAAGGGCGGATCGGGACTCACCTTCAACTTCACGACCCTCGATCGACTGAATCCCGCGGAGTTCCGTACGTTCTACGCGTCCGGTTTCGCGGGCTACCACAACAACATGTCCGACTACCTGAACGCGGGCGTCACGCTGGTGTCGATCGAACCGTCCGAACGGTATCCGGGCGAGACCGAGTATCGCTACACCGCCGAGATCCAGAACAAGTGGCCGGAGCAGACGCCGCTCGCGATCGGTGATCGAATGGAGATCGAGCTCAGTCAGTTCCTCGCCGGGCCCCGGAACGGACGGTTGAACTACTACGGCACCGCGCTGCTCTACGTCGTCGGTGAGGGGATCGTCCCGTGGTATGCGAAGGCGAAGGAGGAGGCCGAGACCCCCGAGGAGCGGGAAGCGGCATCCTTCGACTCGTTCCCACTTCCCGAGCACGCGTGGCTCGGCGGCCGGACCACGCTTCCGTATCAGTACTCGAACGAGCCCGACGATCGCTTCAAGCAGATGGCCGGAAACATCTCGCACGCGAGCGGCCATGCCTTCACGGTCGGACGGCGTCTGCATCACACCGACTTCGAAACCGGGGTGCACTCCGAGGACGGCAACCCGATCTTCACCGACCACGTCGGCAAGGTGGGCCCGCGATTCGTCAACACGAGCTGTGTGGCGTGTCACGTCGGCAACGGCCGGGGGCTGCCCCCCGCGGTGGGCGGGGCGTATAACGAAGCGGTCATTCAGATCGGAAGCGACGCCGACGGGACACCGCATCCGCTTCTGGGCGAGGTGCTCCAGCCGAGCACCGGGTCGACCTCCGATGGCGGGGGCGGCGGGGGAGGCGACGGCGGTGACGGCACGGCGATCATTCGAATCGAGGCCGAGGACTATTCCGTGATGAGCGGCGTCCAGACCGAGACCTGCACCGACGAAGGCGGCGGATTGAACGTCGGCTACATCGATGCCGGCGACTGGATGGCCTACGTCGATCACCCGGTGATGATTCCGGCGACCGGCACGTACCTGATCGATTTCCGGGTGGCGAGCGTGCCCGGTGGCGGAACCCTTCGTTTCGAGGAGGTCGGTGGCTCGCCGCTCTACGGAAGCATCGACATCCCCGCGACCGGCGGTTGGCAGTCCTGGACCACCGTGACGCTCAGCGTGCAGTTGGCCGCGGGCGAACATCGGTTCGGGATCAGCGCCGCTGCCGGCGGGTGGAACCTGAACTGGTTCGAAGTGCTGGAGCCGGACGGCTTCCAGGGCGGCGATGATTCCGAAGGTTCGATGCTGCTCGCCGGCTGGGACGAAGTCCCCGGGACCTACGGCGATGGTTCGGCGTACACCCTTCGACGGCCCGTCTACGAATTCACCGGTCCGGTGCCGGAGTACTACTCGGTTCGGCTTGCGCCGCAACTCGTCGGCGTCGGCCTGCTCGAGGCCATCGACGAAGCGACGCTGTTGGAAATGGCCGACGAGTGCGACCTCGACGAGGACGGGATCTCCGGCCGACTTCGAACGGTCGAGAACCCGGCTGATCCGAGCCGGAGTCGAATCGGCCGGTTCGGCCACCGCGGCTCGACCGCATCGGTGCGGGAGCAGATCGCCTACGCGATGAATCGCGACATGGGCGTTTCGAGTGAACTCTTCCCCGTGCTGGATGGCGACATCAAGCCGTCACCGATCGAGATCGCGAACGAGGACCTCGATCTGATGGATCGCTACACGTCGTTGCTGGGCATCGCGGCGCGACGCAATCTCCTCGACCAGGACGCGATCGAAGGTGAAGCCCTCTTCGCGGCGGCGAACTGCACGGCGTGTCATGTGCCGACGATGGTGACCGGCGGGACGCATCCGTACGCGGAACTTCGGAACCAGACGATCCACCCGTACACGGACATGCTGCTGCACGACATGGGACCCGGGCTGGCCGACAACATCAGCGATCATGGTGTCACTGGCGCCGAATGGCGAACGCCGGCGTTGTGGAACATCGGATTGACCGAAGGGGTCAGCGGCGGCAAGGCGTTCCTGCACGATGGTCGCGCTCGAACCATCGAAGAAGCCATTCTCTGGCACGGCGGAGAGGCCGAAGCTTCCAAGGAGTCGTTCCGCAACATGTCCGCGGCGGATCGAGCGGCGATCGTCGCGTTCCTCGAGTCGCTCTGAGCGAGGAATTCGAGGCTCGCCGGCTCGGACGTGTGAGACGTCGGAGGCGGTACGCAGGTTCCTCTGCTGAAGCCGGATGCGGACTTCGCGACGCGGAAGGAGTTCGAGGGTCGAGCCCTCGATTCATCCGACGGTCGGTGGCGCGAAGCCGGGCCGGTATTCCCGGCGCACGATCGTCCGGGTCGCTTCTTCGTGGTTGGTGAACGAGTTGGTCGAGCGATCCCAGGCCAGCTCGACGTTCGGGAATCGGGCCGCCTTGACCGCCAGCAGCGCCGGCTCGGTGATTCGCACGCCGTCCTTGAAGGGCGTCCACAGCTTCGTGTCCTTGCCGACGATGTTGTCGACCCACGCGTGCCAGTGGTTGAGCTCGGGGAACTCGGGCAATCCCGGCATCTCCAGTCCGGGGGTCATCACCCCGTCCCGCCAGACCTCGAGATCACCGCCTGCGGTCAGGGCCAGTACGCCGCCCTCGCACTGCACGACGGTCATGTTCGAATCCTTCCACTCACCGGGCGGGAGGCCGAGGGCGGCGCGGGAGACGGTCTGTCCGGAGTCCGCGTAGTGGAGCGGGAAGAACGAATTGGCGAATCGCGGTGAGTCGACCTCGTAGGTGATGGTCGACAGGCAGGGGTAGGTGTGGAATGCCTCGGAGGGCCGGGGGGCGTGGGTCTTCACCGCGATGGGTGACTGGAGTTCGTCGTATCCGTAGAAGATCACGTCGAGCACGTGGACGCCCCAGTCCCCGAGCCCGCCGGTTCCATAGTCCCACCACGATCTCCACTTCACCGGGAGCATCTCGTCCCGGTAGGGGACTTCCGCGCAGGGACCGAGCCAGAGGTCGTAGTCGATGTGGCCCGGACACTCGGCGGGTTCGTGGAGCACGCGGTCGTAGTTGAAGTACGAACCGGCGTTCGGGGATCCGGTCCATGCGTGGGCGGCGACCGCCGGTCCCAACGTGCCTGACCGGAGGATCTCGACCGCGGCGCGACGCCCTGGATAGTCCATGCGCTGGTTGCCGACCTGCGTGACCAGCTCCGGTCGAGCGTCCATCGCCGCGTCGATCATCGAGAGTTCCTCGAGCTGCTGGACGAGGGGCTTCTGGCCGTAGACGTGCTTGCCGTTCGCGAGGGCGGTCAGCATGATCGGGCCGTGGGTGTGGTCGGGCGTGGAGACGATCACCGCGTCGAAGCGATCGCCGTAGCGATCGAACGCCTCGCGATAGTCCTTGCAGGTGAACGCGTCGGGGTGTCGCGTGCTCGCCTTTTCGATCGCCCGTTCGTCGACGTCGCACAGGCCGACGATCTCGACGGATGGATGCATGGCGACCTGCTTCCGATCGACGCTGCCGATCGTCCCGACCACGCCGATGCTGAGCACGTTCAAGCGTTCGTTGGCCGGCCACCGCCCGACGGTCGAACGGACGGTGGCGTCGGGGGCGCAGCCCGCCGCCTTGAGGAGGATGGCGGCCGCGGCGGATCGCTGGATGAAGTCACGCCGTTGGATCTTCTTGTTCATGGTCGGGGCTCCGCTCGGGTCTTCAGTCTGTCGCTCGCCATCCGCGCGAGGCCGATGGTCGTGACGACGACTCGGTCATCGTCTGATCGACCCGTTCAGTCTATGCCGACGGGGAGGTCGTCCGCCTTCGCGAAGGCGGTGACGCACACGGGGAGGCCTGGGGCGTGATTCCTCGAACGTCGCGAACCCGTTCAGGGACACCCGCCCCAGGCGGCGAGGATCACGAGGAGGTCGGCCGCGTCCTTTTCCGAATCAACTTCTTCGGTCTTTGCGAGCTTTTGGACATGAACGGAGACGCCCCCGGAGCGGTGCTCCGGGGGCGTCTCGAAAGTGGGCGATAAAGGACTCGAACCTTCGACCTCTGCCATGTGACGGCAGCGCTCTAGCCAGCTGAGCTAATCGCCCCGAAGTCGCCGTGTCCGACGGGTCGCCGAGTATAGCGACCGCGTGGGTCGCGCCAAGGATCCCGAGTTCAGGATGGCGGAAGGACCTTCCCCCGGAGCCATTCCTCGATCCGCAGGGCGGCCTCGGCTCGTGCGACGCCCGGCCCGCGGGTTCTTCGCGGATGCGACAGCCCGCTCCAGGCGGCGACACCGCGGGCCCGGCGTCGGAGTTCGGGCCAGCTCGATCCCGCGGGGTCATCGCCGGACGTGCCGTCGTCTCGAAGACCGTCCTCGATGACGCGCTCGAGCGAAACCGGTTCGATCGCGGCGTGACCGCGGGCCAGGAACGCGAGGATCGTGGCGCGGGCGCGGAGCGCCAGGACGTCGATTCCAGAGTCCGCGAGTCGCACCTCGTCCTGTCCGCGGAGTCGCCGCAGCATCTTGCCNCCGCTCGCCCCGACCGCGCCGAGGGCGGCGCCCGCGGCGCCGAGGGCGGTGAATCCCCCCATCGAGATTCCGCCGGTCGCGAGGTCGATCACGGCGCCGGCCGCGACGAGTCCGGCCCCGCCGCCCGCGGCCCAGATCCCGGCACGTTCGAGGCTCGCGGGACTGGCGAAGTCGACCCCACCGAGGGCTTCGGTGATCTCGAGGTTCGTAGCTTCCGCCTCCGCGCCGGTGAATCCGAAGCACGCGGCGATTCGATCCCGCGCCTCGACCTCCCGCGCTCGCAGATCCTCGAGGAGCGTGGCGGTGGCGGCGTCGAAGGCCGCGGCCTTCGCCGCGTCGTCGCGACCCGCGGGCTCGGTAATCCGGACCGCCGCCGCGGCGTCGACGATCAGGTCGGCGGCGGCGGCCGACGCCGCGGTCACCGAGTCGATGCGCTCGCGACGTCGAAGTTCGATCCAGCGGTCGATCGACCCGGCGTGCGCGGGCGTCAGGGTGCGGACGGCATCGAGCAGGCGGCGTTCGCCTGCGTCGTCGTACACGATCGCATCGAAGGCGACCGTCGCGTGGAGCCCCTGGCGGGCACAGGCCTCGCGCCAGCGGGCGGCGTCGGCCTCGGGGCGGGCGACGAAGTTCAGGATCGGGACTACGGGGCGGGCGGTCGCGATCAGCGAATGGAGTTCGTCGAGGTGTCTCGGTCTCGGTTCCTCCCGGGCGTCGATGACGTAGAGGAGCACCGATGCTTCCGTGGTGGCACGGAGCGCTTCGGCCTCGAGCGCAAGTTCACCGTCGGGGCCGGCGTCGCTTGAATCGAGGAACCGGTCGAGCAACGTCCGTGGATCATCATGCCGCTCGACGCGGGTGCCTTCGATGGCGTCGCGAAGTCGAGCGGAATCCTCGAGGCCGGGGGTGTCGACGACGGCCGCGACCAAACCTCGGGCGTCCGTGATCTCGCCGACCTCGTTCACCCGGGTGGTGCCGCCGCGCGGGCTCACCAGGCCGAAATCACGGCGGCGGAGCAGGGTCTGGAGCAGCGAGGTCTTGCCGGTGTTCGCATGACCCACCACCGCGATGCGAAGCGAGTCGGTCATGAGATCGACTCCATTCTGTCGGCGATTCCGGCACGGGCGGCGGCGAGCCATCGACGCGCCTCGTCGGCATCGGCGAGCACGGGTGCCGCTTCGTCGGGCGCGAGCGTCTCCAGAATGGTCGTGGTCCGCGATTCGTCGCACCCTTGCGACCACCAGAGGGCGGCGGTGGCGGCGAGGGCGAGGACCGCGGCCCCGAGATCCGTGGGGTTCGATGGGTCCGTGGTCATCGACGGGTCGGCCGCCCCATCGCCGCGACGGGCGAGGGAGACGAGTCCGGCGATGCCGGCTCCGGTTCCCGCCCACGCAGGCATGGCGAGGAGCGCTGCCGGCGCGACCACCGCCGCCGCGGCGCACGCCGCGACACCGAGCAGGCCGCCGGTCCCGATCCAGATCGCCTTCGATCGCAGGCCCGCAGGAAGCTGTCCGAGTCCCACCGCCCGAAGGGCCGCGAGGCGTTCCGGAACCGAAGCCGCGTCTAGATCGACCAGGCCGGCGAGTCGGTCCCGCCAGTGGCCGTCGTCGTCGCGACGCCCGACTTCGGCGGCGAGTTCGGTCAGGCAGCGGGCCATCGCCGCATCGGCGGGGAGTGGGGCCTCGCCTTCGAGGTGGCGACCGATGATCGCGAAGGCACCATCGAGTTCCGCGAGCCGAAGTTCCGGAGCGGAGGTCTCGTCGGAACCGGGGTTCATCGGCGTGCCGGCGATCGCGTGCTTCAGAAGCGTGCCGCTTCGGCCGGTGAGTTCCTCCAGATCGCATTCGAGGCGTTCGACGTCGAGCGCCTCGGCGAGTCGTCGCCAGTCCTCGAGTCGGATGGCGACCGACGTCGGCGATTCGCCGCGGCGAAGCCGGTTCCCGCCATCGAGGATCAGCAGGGGTGATTCCGATGACATCTCAAGGAGTCGCGAAAGCCGACGATGGATGCCCCGGTCGGGAGTCGCGGCCGCCCACGCCACGATCACCAGTCGACCCGGCGCCTCTCCGGCGACGGATGTTCGGTCACTCGCATCGTCGTCGCCGAGATCCACGAGGCCGGCGAGTGCGTCGGGGAGCGGCGCCGCATCGGCGGGACGTTCCACCCGGATCAGATGGGTGCATCCGGCCGCTTCGGGGTTCGGCGGGTCGGTGGTGGTCGCCGGCGTCGGCTGGATCGGCGTCCGTCGCGTCGTGATCGCGGTGGTTCCCGGGGGATGCCATCGATTCGCACGGCGATGACCGATCGTCGCGCTGACGATGGTCCACGCGAGCATGGGAATCAGGAGATACGCCGTGATCCCGATCGAAAGGAACGTGATCCAGGTCCGGCGAACCAGAAGCGCCGCGGGATCGTCGGCGGGGGCGAGCGGTGGGGCGGCGACCGGTTCGAGATCGGGCAGGTCGACGATCAACTCGATGGGGGCGGCGGCGATGTCGACCACCGCCTCGCCGACCTCGGGGGGCAGCCAGGAACTCTCCCAGCCGAAACCGAAGGCGACCCGGGCGGTCGCGAACCAGATCGCGAGGATCGCGGTGAGGGCATAGATGGTCCAGAACGTGCCGGTCCCCGCCGCCGCGAGTGGTCTTCCGGCCCCGATGGCGAGCATCTCGCCCATCCGACGGGCGACGGCGCGGGTGAGGGTCTCGTGACCACCGCCGATGAAACGGATCAGGCCGGCGGGGACCAGTCGGCCGAGCCAGGGGGTCACGCGTCGGCGGAACGCGACCAGGACCAAGGCCCTTGCGAGGAAGAGAAACCACGGGACGCCCACGATGATCGCGAGCATCGCGGGCGCGTGAACCCTGGATTCGGCGGGATCGAGCAGTTCCCCGGCGGCGGCCCATCCCGCGATCGCGCCTGCGAGGCCGAGGGCGGTGAAGGCGACGCTGGCGCCCAACACGCCGCGATCGACGAGCCGCCGGGCCTCCGTCAGCGTTTCCGGATCGTGCGTGCGTCCGACGTCGTCTGCGGCGATCGCCGCCACCCGGCTTCGCCAGTCGTGCGATTCGGCTCGGGTGGTGGGCGTGGTGGATCGGCTCACGTGGTGCTTCCGGATCTCGGCGCGGACGGGATCGGCGGACGTGTGGTCGACGTGTGGTCGACGTGTCGTGCACTCGGCGGGAATGAAGACGCCGCCGCGAGGAGTCGCGACGGCGCAGTCGATTTCAGCGACCCGGCCGGGGTCGGCGCCTCGATGGCGGCGTCAGTCGGACTTCTCGCCGCTCGAGGATTCGGTCTGATAGGGGCTCTTCTCGCCACCGGTCTTGGGATCGTGACGTTCCGAGTAGTTGTTGGACTGATCGAGCTGGGCGGGCGACGAATCGCCACGCTCGGACTCCGACTCGATCTCCTCGCCGATGCCCTTGATGCCTCGCTTGAACTCCACGATGCTCGAGCCGAGCGAACGCCCGATCTCGGGAAGCCGACGACCGAAGACCAGCAGACCGATCACGAGGACGACGGCCATCTCCCAGCCGCCGGGCATGCCGAACAGACCGAGGACGAGGTGGGTTGGGCTCGAGGCTGACATGGGTGACTCCGGCACGGGGACGATGAAGACTCGATCGACGACTCATTGTACCCGAGCGGGCACGGTCGACGCACGGAGTGTTTGCCCGAAGATCACCGGTGCATCCCGCATTCCGGGGGGGTGGAATCCGTGCACCGCCGATATTCGGACGCTCCTCGCGACGTGGGTGCCAGACCGTTCAGGAGAGTTCGGGATGCCGAGGACGTGGTATTCCGTCGAGCGGGCCGCCACGACCGATGCGAGTGAGGCGGTTCCAGGGGTTTTCGGCGCGGATCAAGGCGTCCACGATCGCAGTGGTGGTCGAGGACGCGACGAGATCGAGACCGCACGAGGAAAGTCCGCGGCCGTCGGGGAGGAGGTGGTCGGGGCCTTCGGGCCGTCGATCGATGGCCCGGTCCCAGCGGTCGACGAGGACGTCCCTTCGTTGACCCACCTCTCGAATCACCACGTTCAGTCGATCGACGTCGTCGTCACGGATCTCCTCCTGGAGGTCATCTCGCACCGCGGCGACGGTCGAAAGCACCACGTCGGTGTCGGCGGACTGCTTGGCGGCGTCGATGATGCGGTTGAGATCACGCCGAATGTCCGCGAGCCGGCGTGCGGGGTGACTGACACCATCGGGTTCGAGGGTCCTTCGGAGGTCGTCGCGACCCACCGCGACGTGGGCGACGTGGGGTCGGAAGGTCTGCAGGAGTTCGGTCATCGCGTCGGCGACCGCTTCGAATCCGGGGAACGGTCGATCGCACCCGACGACCGCCGGGCGGAACGGGACGTCCGCGGCTTCGAGTCGATCGACGATGCGGGCCCGCATCGACCTGCCGATCGCGTCGCCGATCAGGAGCACCAGTCTTTGGTCTTCGGTCGCTTCGGGAATCACGGGATGATTGTAGGTGGGGAGGTGCGTGAGGCGAGCGGTTTTCAACGTCGGCGTGGATTCGGGACGTCGAACTCCGATTCCGCTACCTTTTCGACATGCCGATTCCGAAACCCCAGACCGCCTTGCGTCGTTCACCGACCATCCTGCTGTTCGCGGCCGCCGCCCTCGCCCTCGGCGGGATCGGATGCGCTCCCGATGCCGCCTCGAAACCGGAATACGAGCGACCGCTTCCTTCGGGTGGTCGCGCGCTCCGGCCGGTGGCCCCGGGCGCGATGCCGGATCTCGAAATGGCCTGGCAGCGCCGCGACGTCGGTCTCCTCGACGCGCTGGATCGCAGCATCGGATGGTTCGAGATGCCCAGCTCGCGGCGCCGGTATCCCTATGCGACGACCGACGGCGAGATCACGCACGAAGCCGCGCAACGGTCGATCAAGCGATTCCGTGCGATCCTCGAGACCGCCCCGACGTCGGCGGATTTTCGCCGGCAGGTGCTCGACGAGTTCCGGATCTACGAGTCGGTCGGATGGAACGGCGGCGGTTCGGTCCTGTTCACCGGGTACTACGCCCCCGACTTCGATGCGAGTCTCGAACGCACCGATCGATTCGCGCACCCGTTGTACGCCCGTCCCGCCGACCTGATCACCGACCCCGTCGACGGAACCCCGATCGGTCGCCGCATGCCGGATCGTTCGATCGAGCGGTACCCGACGCGCGCGGAGATCATGTCGAGCGGGATGCACGCCGGGACGGAGGTCGCCTGGCTCGAATCACCGCTCGACGTCTACGTGGTCCAGGTGAACGGCAGTGCGCGTCTCAACCTTCCCGAAGGCGACGAGGTGTACGTGGGATACGCGGGCAAGACCGATCGCCGATACAGCGGCCTCGGTGCGAAACTGGTCTCGGACGGACACATTCCGAAGGGCGGACTCAGTCTTCCCGCGATCTACGATCTTCACGGATCCGATCCGGAGCTGGTGGAGACCGCGATGCTCGCCAACGAGAACTTCGTCTACTTCCAGCACTACGACGGGGGTGGATGGCCTTCGGGAAGCCTTGGATTCAAGGTCAACGCCCGGGCGACCCTCGCGACCGACAAGGATGTCTACCCCCCGGGATGCGTCTGCCTCGTCGATACCGACGGCGTGAACGTCTCCGGCGTCAAGGCGCCGATCCTTCGGTTCATGGTCGATCAGGACACCGGCGGAGGCATCCGTGCGCCGGGGCGGGCCGACATCTACATGGGCGAGGGCGATCTGGCGGAGACGCTCGCGGGCGGCCAGTACGCCGAAGGCCGGCTCTACTACCTCTTCCTGCGCTGATGTCCCTCGATTCGGGTGACGGATCCGGCTTCAGTCGTTCGAGGCCGAGATCTTCCGTACCCATTGCCCGCGTGAAATGCGTTCGAAGTCGGGAAATTTCGCGAGGGTGCTCGATACCTGGACCTTCAGTGACTTCGTCGCCCCATGAAGGCCGCGATCGACGAGGGCCTCGGCGATTTCCACCGGTCTCATCGGCGCCGTTCCGAGCACCTCGAGGATCTTCGATCGCATCGTCACCCGCCCGGGCTTGTCGCCGGTCGTTCGCCGCGAGCGGTTGGAGGGGACACCGATCTTCGAGGCGGGACCGGCGTCGAGTCGTTGCAGGGCGGTGATCTGCGTGTCGAGCATCCCGAGCTCCGTCCGCAGCTTCTCCCGACGAGCGATCAACCTGGGGAGCGCTGCGCGGCGTCGTTCGAGTTCTGCGGCGAGTTCATCGAGCGGCGCCTGGGCCAGCGGGTTCTTGGTCTTGGAGGACATCGTTCGCTTCTTTCGTACTCGCCGACCCTTCGGACGATGAACGGTCAGCGCCGTGGTCGGCGGGAAGGCGGTCTGCTGGAGATTGGAACGTGGTCAGTTATACGTGAGTCTCTCGCCGTCGGCATGCGATGGTGTCGGGGTCGTGGCGACATCCGAGCAGATCATCCGGCCGCGGCGTCGATCTCGCATCGCGGAGTGGTTTCGGACGTGATCCTCCATCGAAGTTCGGGATCCGGAACGGTCGTGACATCCGGAAGTTCACCGTCCGGGCCCGTAGGAGAAGATCGCGACCGGCTGGAATCCGGACTCCGAGTTCCATTCCACCTTCGAGAACGAGGCCGGCCATCGACGCGCGAAGGTCAATTCCAGCCGTTGGCCCGACGTGGCCGTCGTGGTCTTCGCGGTCACGGAACGGACGGCCGATCGCATGCTTCGCTCGTCGGCGGCGATCACCACCTCGGCGGTGACCGTACCGACGAGGAACGCCAGCACGAGGGCGATGCTGAATCGCTTCACGGCGCGCCAGCCCACCGCATAGGAAGGAGGCAGGCGGTCGACGTCGGCACCGCATTCGCCGCATTGGTCGACGCCGGCGGCTCGAACCGGATGCCCGCAGGCGGGGCAGCGGCCGTCCCGCATCAGACGGTGCGGGCGTCGATGGATGAACCACATCTCGGGCAGTTCCGCGATGAACACCAGCCACACGATCCCGAGCCCCATCGCGACGGTCCCGAAGGTGGCCGTGGCGATCGCGCCGGAATCGATCCCGAAGCATGGTGCGAGCCCGCGCATCACCGCGTGCGCGATGTGGAAGTAGAACCCCATGAATCCGATCGCCAGCACCCACCCGAGCAGCGACGCCCAGAGCGGGACTCGAAAACGGGGCTCGGGGGATTCGCCGGTCATCGCTCGCGGGGCGCGAACCGCGATGGCGCCGGCTCGCCTTTGAATCCGTACTCGTTCCAACGCGCATCAACGCGATCGACGATTTCCGGGGACATGCCGACGAGCGGGGGGTAGTCCCGGACCGGGACGCCGTCGCGATCATCTCGTCCCGGCGTCTTCCGTCGGGCGTCGAATCCCATCCTCGGTCCGCGCTGGACCCGGTCGCGGGCCGGATCCGCGTTGGCGAGCCACCGGAAGAAGGTTCCCTCGAGGTCGTCGAGTCGGACGTCATCGTCGACGGCGATCACGAATTCGCCGGCCGGGCTCGAGGTCCCGATCCGGTCCCAGAAGGCTTCGATCGCCTCGATGCCGGCGTGGGCGGCGTCACCGTCGGCGTGGATGATCGCGAGCCGGCCCAGTCCTGCGGCGGGCAGTCCGGCGCCCGCGTCGACCGCGGACTTCCGCTGGGCGTCGTCGGGCAGCCGCGGCGGATCGAGGTCGACGTCTCCGGTCTCTTCGCCCCGCATGCGTCCGGTGGCGTCGAAACCGATCTTCGTTCCTGCGGCGATGGACGGCGTCGAGTGGTCGAGGATGTCCAGCGGCCCTCTGACGAATTCGACGTCGCGTCGGAAGTCGCACCGGCGCATGAGGGTCTCGACCACGGCCTCCTCGTCGTGCACCGGGACGTCGCCGTCGACGACCACGATCGACTTGGTCCAGGCCATCTGGCCCGCCCCCCAGATCGAGTGCATCACTCGCCGCCCCTGCAGGGGGTAGGCCTTGTCGATCCGGATGAAGGCGCTGTTGTGGAAGCAGCCGAATCGTGGAAGGTGGTAGTCGTCGATGTCGTGCACGATCGTCTTCAGCAGCGGGAGGAACATCCGCTCCGTCGACTTGCCCAGGTAATAGTCCTCCTGCGGCGGCAGGCCGACCACGGTCGTCGGATAGACGGCGTCGCGGCGATGGGTGATCGCGGTGACCTCGACGATGGGGTACCGGTCGGGGAGCGAGTAGAAGCCGGTGTGATCTCCGAAGGGCCCTTCGAAGACCGCGCCGGGGCCGAGTTCGCCGTCGGTCCGGGGGTCGTACCCGATCATGCCCGCGTCGGTCCGGACGAAGCCTTCGATGACGATCTCGGCGTTCGCGGGGACCCGGAGCGGAACCGTCTTCGCCTTGACCATCGGAATGCCGCGGCCGTTCAGGAAGCCGGCCATGAGCAGTTCGCTGATGCCCGGCGGCAGTGGGGCGGTCGCGGCGTAGGGCAGGCAGGGTTCGCCACCGAGCACGATCGCGATCGGCATCGGCTCGCCACGGCGTTTCCAACTTCGCCAGTGCGATGCGCCGTCATGGTGCATGTGCCAGTGCATCGCCAGGGTGGTGGGGCCGAGGAGCTGCGACCGGTACATGCCGATGTTGTGACTCGCGGGCTTCGCCTCGTCCCGGTCGTCCGCGTGAATGGTGTGCATCCCCGCGAGGGTGATGTAGCGTCCGCCGCCGCCGGCGGTGCCCGCCTGCTCGGCGGTCATGCCGCAGTCCACCGCGGCAGGATCACCGTCGAGGGGCCAGCATTTCAGAATGGGAAGCCGTCTGAGATCGACCTCGTCGCGGTCGGTGCGCTTGACCACGTCCTGACACGGGCCGGACCGGACCGTCCGGGGCGGGATTCTCAGGAGCGGTGCGAACTCCCGGATCTTGGCGACGATCTCACCGAGCGATCGTGGAGGCTGCGGCTTCGCAAGCGAGCCGATCCGGGCCGCGATCGCTTCGAGGCCGCCGCGGTCGCCGCTGCAGGCGAGGGCCGTCTCCATCCGGTGGTAGGAGCCGTAGAGATTGATCGCGAGTGGGAAGTCACATCCCTCGACGTTTTCGAAGAGCAGGGCGGGACCGCCGAGTCCACCGCGACCGGGATCGAACGCCTCGGCGCTGACGCTGGGGTTCGGACAGGCGGACAAGGCGAGCCGGTCCGCGATCTCGGTGATCTCGAGGATCGGGCTCACGGAAGCGGAGATCCGGTGAAGTTCGCCGGAGGCGTCGAGGGTCGAGATGAAGGTCTGGAGGTCCGCCATGGCAGGTCAGCGTACCGGTTCGCCTTGCGGCCGATCGTGGATGCGGAACGTGGGCGTTCCACGGCCGTTCGTCGGCATCTTGTCCGGTGCCCGGTCGGGTTCTCGGCCGCCCGGCATCCGCTTTCGGCCATGGGTTCACGTAGGATTGGATGATGTTCGTCGGGATCACGGATCACGCGAGCCCCCCGCCCCTGAAACGATGTTCCGTCGCTTCCGAAGCATGAGAGTGAATCCGATGCCTGCCCCACCGTCGCCCCGGACCGAAGCCCCGCCGCCGAACCCTCGTGGATCCGAGGAGCTGGCGATCGATCTGCACGACGTTCGCAAGCGATATCGAGGCAAGATCGACGCCCTGCGCGGCATCCGCATGCAGGCCCGGCGAGGCGAGATCTTCGGTCTGCTCGGTCCCAACGGGGCCGGCAAGAGCACGCTCGTGAAGATCATGCTCACGGTGGTT
>NZFT01000021.1 GCA_002690755.1 Phycisphaerae bacterium | reverse complement strand
TGCATCGGCGATGCGGGTGGATACGCGGAGCCGTTCACCGGCGAAGGCATGTCGTGGGGCATGGAGGCCGGCGTCGCGGTCGCACCGTTCGTCGAAGCCGCGATCGACGACGGAGACGCGCACGCCTGGAACCGAGCCCATGCGCGACTGCTGTCGGCTCGACGGCGTCGCTGCCGGACCGTCGCCTTCGCGATCCGACATCCCCGCGCGGCCATGCCCGTGATGCGACTGCTCGGAAGAATCCCGCGAATCGGCCGACGACTCGCCGGCATCGCGAGCGGCCAGTCCCGCCCCGCGGCGGATGCGGGAGCTCTGGGATGAGGAAGACCGTCCGACTCGGCCCGATCGCGGTCGCGAATCCCCCCCATCGACTGTCGACCGCACGATCTTTGGAAGTCGCCCGGGCCCTCGCCCCCGACGACGTCTCGACCACAGTGCTGACCCGGCTGCACGACCGTTCCGGCATCGAGCACCGGAACTGCGCGATTCTCGACGGGGATGGAAGCGTCTCCCTCTACGGCGTCGGTCCCGAGGGTGGCGAAGACGATCCCGTGGTTCCGGGCACCGCGGCCCGGATGATCGCCTACGCGGAACACGCCCGGCGACTCGCGATCGAGGCGTCCGTCGGTGCGATCGAATCCGACGGCCACGGCCCCGGCGAGATCACGCATCTGGTCACCGCCAGCTGCACCGGCTTCGACGCCCCCGGCGTCGATCGATGCGTCATCGACGCGGTCGGCCTTCCGGCGGACGTCCGACGAACCCACGTGGGCTTCATGGGTTGTCACGCCGCGGTGAACGCACTCGCGGTCGCCCGGGCGTTCGCCGCCGAGGATCCGGGGCATCGGGTCCTCGTGGTGTGCGTCGAGATCAGCTCGGTGCACTTCCACCGGGACCAACGGCTGGATCGGCTGATCTCGAACACCCTGTTCGCGGACGGCGCGGCGGCGACGGTCGTCGCCCTCGACGACACCGGCCCCGAACTCGCGACCACCGCCGCCACGATCATTCCGGACACCATCGACGTGATGGGATGGCGGATCGGCGATCACGGCTTCGAGATGACGCTCGGGGCCGAGGTTCCGGATCATCTTCGCGCGAACCTCCCCACCTGGATCGAGCGGACTCTCGCCGACCAGGGCCTCTCCATCGAGGCGATCGGCGGCTGGGCGATCCACCCCGGCGGCCCGCGGGTGATCGACGCGGTGGTCGAGTCGCTGGACCTTTCGGAGGATGCCGGCGCGACGAGTCGATCGATCCTTCGCGAGCACGGGAACATGAGCAGCGTCACCCTGCTCTTCATTCTCGACCGGCTCGCCCGGGCGGCGGTGCCTCGACCATGGGTCGGACTCGCCTTCGGACCGGGACTCGCCGGTGAATTCCTGCTGATTCGCTGAAACGCGTTCCACGCCCCGACCCGCCACCTCCGGTATTCTTCGGCGGTGCTGGACATCGTCGACATCACGAAGCAGTTCCCCGCGGTCCGCGCCCTCGATGGCGTACGGCTCGACGTGAAGGCCGGGGAGGTACACGGGGTGATCGGTGAGAACGGCGCGGGCAAGAGCACCCTGATGAAGATCCTCGCCGGGATCCAGCCGCCGGATGACGGCACGCTCGCCCTTGAAGGCCGGCCCTACCGACCGCGGAACGTCAACGACGCCAGCCGGGCGGGCGTGGTGATGATTCATCAGGAGCTGAACCTCGTCGAAGACCTCTCGGTGGCCGAGAACATCCTGCTGGGCCGCGAGCCACGACGACTGGGATTCGTGGATCTCGGCCGCATGCGGGCCGAGGCGTCGAAACTCCTTGAGGAGATCGGCGCGTCCATCGATCCGAGATCCCGGGTCGGCGAGCTTCCGGTGGCCCAGCAGCAACTGGTGGAGATCGCCAAGGCGCTGTCGCAGGAGACGCGGGTCCTGATTCTCGACGAGCCGACCGCGGTCCTCTCGGAACGTGAGACGACCCTGCTCTTCCGGCTCGTGCGGCGACTCCGCGAGCGCGGCGTGGCCATCGTGTACATCTCCCACCTCCTCCCCGAAGTGCTCGATCTCTGCGACCGGATCACCGTCCTTCGCGACGGACGCGTGGTCGCGGAGACGACGCCCGCGGACGCCGACGCGGATCGACTCGCCTCGTTGATGGTCGGTCGCGACCTCGTCGACGTCTATCCGCCCCGCACCACGCCGGACGCCACCGAACCACGGCTTTCGATCCGCGATCTCTCGGTCCCCGATCACGCGACGGGCGTGGACCTCGAGGTCGCCCCGGGCGAGATCGTCGGACTCGCCGGGCTCGTCGGCAGCGGCCGGACGGAGATCGCGGAGGCGATCGTGGGGCTTCGCTCCATCTCGGGCGGCACGGTGCGACTGGACGGCGAGGTCGTCAGATTCCGCTCCGCCCGCCACGCCCTCGACCGAGGCGTCGCCTACGTGAGCGAGGACCGCAAGGGCCGCGGCATCCTGGTGGATCTCTCCTGCATCGAGAACACCACGCTTCCGAATCTCGAAGCCTACGGCCGGGTGATTCCGAACCGCGGCCGGGAACGCCGGGCCACCGCGGACTGGATCGAACGACTCGACATCCGCTGTCCGGATTCCCGCGGCCCGATTCGAAGTCTCTCCGGCGGCAACCAGCAGAAGTTCGCGGTCGCGAGCCGCCTCGATGCGAAGCCCGCGGTCCTGCTGCTCGACGAGCCGACCCGGGGCGTCGACGTGGGCGCGAAGCGGGAGCTCTACCACCTCATCTCGAAGTTCGCGTCCGACGGACTGGCCTGCGTGGTGATCTCGAGCGAACTTCCCGAACTGCTCGGGCTCTGCCATCGCATCGCCGTGATGCGACAGGGAAGGCTGGTCGGCGTGGTGGACGGTCCCACCGCGACCGAGAAGTCGATCATGCGACTGGCCGCCGGGGTGGAGGAGAACGTGGCATGAGCGACGGAACCGTGAATCGAAACAAGGTCGCCGCAGGTTGGCGCTTCGCGTTGTCGGGACTCGAACGCTTCGGCGTGGTCATCGCGTTCGTCGCCCTGTTCGGCTACAACGCGGTCACGCAGTCCGAGACGTTCCTGAAGCCGGAGAACCTTCGGAACCTCCTGAACCAGAACGCGGACATCGGCGTGATCGCGGTCGGCATGACGATCGTGATCATCGCGGGCGGCATCGATCTCTCGGTCGGCGCGGTCATGGCGTTCGGGGCGGCGGTCGGCATGATCACCATGAACGCCCTGTTCGACGGAGGCGGCGTCAACGAGGTCCTCGCGGTCATCGTCGGACTCGCGACCGGGATCGGACTCGGGGCGGCGTGCGGCCTGCTCAACGGCCTGCTGGTGACCATCGGTCGAATCCCCGCCTTCATCGTCACCCTCGCGGGTCTGATCGGCTTCCGCAGCGTGACCCTCGCGATCGCCGAGGGCGGCGAGATCCGGGCCGCGGACGGCCTCACCGCGCTGCAGACCTTCGGTCGCGGGGGCCTCGAGATCCCCGGGGTCATCGACTACTACGGCCAGCCCGTGGTCTTCTACTGGAACATCCTGATCTTCTTCGCGGTGGTGATCGCGGGCCAGCTCCTGCTGAGCCGGACCCGGCTGGGACGGCACTTCATCGCGGTCGGTTCGAACGAGACCGCGGCCCGCTACAGCGGCATCGCAGTCAATCGCGTTCGCACCTGGTCCTACGTGCTGGTCGGCGCCTGCGCGGGCGTCGCCGCCCTGATGTCGCTCACCCGAATGAACTCGGTGTCGAGCTCGGGGGTCGGCCATCTCGCGGAACTCGACGCGATCGCGGCGGTGGTGATCGGCGGTACCGCGATGACCGGAGGCCGCGGCCGGGTCTGGGGCACGATGCTCGGCGTGCTGATCCTGATCATGATCAGCAACATGCTCACCCTCGCCGACGTCGAGGTCTACTGGCAGGGCTTCGTCAAGGGCGTGATCATCATCCTCGCGGTGCTGATCCAACGCGGCCGGGCGAACTGACGCCGACGACCACTCAGGGCGAGGCCGTCGGTCGGACCACCGTGGCCGGATCCCAGATCGTCTCCTCGACCTCGAGCACCGGGCGGGCCCCCGCGGTGATCGTGGCGTCCCGCTCGACGGCGAGTCGCCGAAGTTCCGCCACGAGTTCCGGATGCCGGTCCGCCCGATTCCACTGCTCGCCCACGTCGGATTCGACGTCGTGCAGGGTGCCCGGCTCGAGCAGCAGCTTCCATCGCCCGCGGCGGATCCCCGCGAGTTCGCCGCGGGCGGTGTAGTAGAGGAACGAGGCGGTCGGCGATTCGACGCCCTCGAGGCCTTCGAGCAGCGGCATGATGTCGTGGCCGTCGATCGGTCGATCATCGCCGAGCGTCACGCCGGCCAGTCCCGCGATCGTCGGCAGCAGATCCATGGTGGTCGCGACCGCCCGCTGGACCAGACCGGCGGGAATCCGGTCGGGATACCGCGCGACGAACGGCACCCGCTGCCCCCCCTCGAGATTCCCGCCCTTTCCACCGGCAAGCAGACCCGCGGAGCCGCCGCGTTCCTTGAAGGGGAGCCAGGGGCCGTTGTCGGTGGTGAAGATGACCAGCGTCTCGTCGTCGACGCCGTGTCGCTCGAGCGCGTCGAGCACCTCGCCCACGCTCCAGTCGATCTCCTCGATCACGTCGCCGTAGGTGCCCCGCGGACTGCGACCGGCGAATGCCTCGGACGCGTAGATCGGGATGTGCGGCATCGCGTGCGGCACGTAGACGAAGAACGGTTGATCGGCGTGCGCGTCGATGAAGGCGACGGCCTCCTCGGTGCAGCGTCGGGTGAGCAGACGTTGGTCGGGCTCCCATTCGATCACCGCCTCGTCGCGCAGCAGCGGGAGGCTGTGGCGGTATCCGTTTCCCCCGGGTCGATGGAACTGGCTCATGTCGTTCGAGTAGGGAATCCCGAAGAACGTGTCGAACCCCTGGCTGGTGGGCAGCAGTCCGGGGCGATGTCCGAGGTGCCACTTGCCGAAGCATCCCGTCGCGTAGCCCGCTTCCGAGAGCGCGTCCGCGATGGTCGTCTCGTCCGGATGGAGCCCGTGGTCGTAGGCGGGGAAGATGACGTGCTCGTGCATCCCCACCCGTTTCGGATAGCAACCGGTCAGCAGGGCCGCCCGCGACGGCGAGCACACCGGCGAAGCGACGTAGAACTGCGTCAGCTTCACGCCTTCGGCGGCCATGCGATCGACGTTCGGGGTGTGGATCGTCGGATGCCCGAAGCAGGAGAGATCACCGAATCCCTGATCGTCGGTGAAGAAGACGACCACGTTCGGCGGGCGATCGCGATCGCCGGAAGCCGATTTCGGGACCGGCGAGGCCGGAACCGTGGCGAGGAGCGAACCGAGCAGACCGGCGGTGATGGTTCCGTTCATATCGGCCACCCTACCGCACGGCGGCGTGATGTTCGTTCGTGCGGTTAGACTCCGCGTTCCGGTGACCCCACCGGATTCCCCCGATCAGACCGAACGAGAAGAGACAGGAGCCCCGCATGAATCCGATTCGAAGACTGTTCCTCGCCGCCGCCGCCGGCACCGCCGCGATCCTCGCCGGCTGTGGTGATTCAGGCACCAACCCGACCCCGACCGCCGCCACCGGCGGCGTCGACGTCGAAGCCGTCGCCACCAAGCTGCAGAAGCCGGTCCGCATCGGCGTGAGCATTCCCGCCGCCGACCACGGCTGGACCGCCGGCGTGGTGTGGTGGGCCAAGCAGGCCATGGAGCTGTACCCCGACGTCGAGTGGGTCTTCCAGACCGCGGAGACGCCCTCGAAGCAGATCCAGGACATCGAGAACATGATGACCCGCGGGGTCGACGGTCTCGTGATCCTCTGCACCGAGAGCGCCCCCCTCACCCCCATCGCCAAGCAGGCCCACGAGAAGGGCATCCTGATCGTGAACGTCGATCGTGGCTTCCTCGAACCGGTCGCCGACATCTTCCTCGAAGGCGACAACGCCTCCTTCGGTCGGAAGAGCGCCGAGTTCATGGTCGAGAAGCTCGGCGGCAAGGGCAACATCGTCATCCTCGAAGGCATCCCCTGCACCGTGAACACCGCCCGGGTCGACGCGGCGAAGGAAGTCTTCGCCATGCACCCCGACATCAAGATCGTCGGCCAGGACTCCGGGATGTGGAACCGGGCGAAGTCCCTCGACGTGATGCAGACCATCCTCGTCAAGGAGAAGAACATCGATGCGGTCTGGGCGAGTGACGACGACATGGCGCTCGGTGCCGAACAGGCGATCGTCGAAGCCGGCCGCGAGAAGGAGATGTGGATCCTCGGCGGTGCCGGCATGAAGGACATCGTCGCCCGGGTCATGGCGAACGATCCGATGTTCCCCGCGGACATCACCTATCCCCCCTCGATGATCGCGACCGGCATCCAGCTCGCGGTGGGCGTCCTCGAGGACGGCAACCGCGAGAGCATCATGCGGTTCATGCCGCAGCATCTCATGATCGACGTCGAGCTCATCCTGCCCGACAACGCAGAGAAGTACTACTTCCCGAACAGCGTCTTCTGATCCGGCGGCCGGCCCCCGCCGGCCACCGATGACGACGAACATCGACGCGACCCGGCCCCAGAGCATCTCCGGGGCCGGGTCGCCCTCGTTTCCAGGAACGGATTGCTACATTCACGCGGCATGACCATGACGAAGTACGGCGGCATCTTCCAGAACAAGTTCAAGCGACCGAAGATCCGGCCGGCCCGGAACCGGGTGGACCGGCTGCTGGACGGCACCACCCTCTACCTCGTGCTCTGCTCGATCGGCTACGCGCTCTGGCAGTATCCGGGCCTGCCCGCGACGATCCCCACCAAGTTCAACGGTGCCGGCCAGGTCGTTTCGACCGGTCCGGCGGCCACGATCTTCCTGATGCCCGCGGTCGGGCTGCTGATCTGCACGATCCTCCGCGCCGTGCAGCACTGGCCCTGGTTCTCGAACACCATCGTCGAGATCACCGAGGAGAACGCCGAGGCCCAGTACCGCCTCATCAACCGGCTGCTCGGCTGGTGCGGCGTGCTGATCGGCGGACTCTTCCTGTTCATCGAGATCTCGATCGTGCAGGGCGCGATCACCGGCAAATCGCCCTCGGCCGCCGGCATCGTGGCCTTCGCCACGCTGCCCTGGCTGCCCCTGCTCGGCTGGTACTTCCGGGCGTCGTTCAAGGCGGCGTGAGTGGATCCCGATCCAGGGGCCGTCCGCGGACCCGCCAGCTGGATTCGAACCTCGCGAACGCGGTGGTCACGCGAGCAACGCGAGCGTCCACCCCGCGCCGACCGAGACCACGAAAGCCAGTCAGCCCGAAGGGCTGCTGCAGCGCTCAAGCTAGAACTGGTCGAGGAAGCGGACGTCGTTCTCGTAGAGCCAGCGGATGTCGCTGATGCCGTACTTCCGCATCGCGACGCGTTCGATGCCGAGGCCGAACGCGAAGCCGGTGAACTTCTCGGGATCGACCCCCACCGCTTCCAGCACGTTGGGATCGACCATGCCGCAGCCGCCGATCTCGATCCACTGCCACTCGCCCTTGATCTTCATCTTCATGTCCACCTCGGCGCTGGGCTCGGTGAACGGGAAGAAGCTCGGCCGCATGCGGACCTCCGCCTCCGGCCCGAAGTACGCCCGGGCGAACTGGAAGAGCGTGGTCTTCAGGTCGACCATGGTCACGCCCCGGTCCACGCAGAGCCCTTCGACCTGGTGGAACATCGAGTAGTGGGTCGCGTCGTGGGTGTCCGGTCGGTAGACGCGGCCGCACGCGATGATGCGCACCGGCGGCTTCTGCGTCTCGAGCGTGCGGATCTGCACCGTCGAAGTCTGGGTGCGGAGCAGGGTCCGACTGCCCTCCTGCTCGCCCATGAAGAAGTTGTCGATCGGATCACGCGCCGGATGGCCGGCGGGAATGTTNAGGGCGGTGAAGTTGTGCCACTCGTCCTCGACTTCCGGACCCTCGGCGGTGGTGAACCCCATGCGNCCGAAGATGTCGACGATCTCGTCGATGGTCCGGCTCAGGACGTGCCGACGNCCNTCGGGGAGATCGAGCCCGGGTTGGGTCACGTCGACCTGCGGGCCGCTGGCGGCCCCGCTGGAGGCGACCTCGGCCTTGCGGGCCTCGAAGCCGGATTCNAGNGCNACCTTCACTTCGTTNANNCGCTTNCCGACCGCNGGCTTGTCCGCCTTCGAGACGTCNTTCANNCCNGGCATCATCNCNTTGAGNCGGCCCTTCGANCCGAGNTAGGCGATCCGCCANGCTTCGACCGCGTCGGCATCGGCGGCGGCGGCGAGATCGGCGAGGGCGGTGGTCTGGAGTTCGTCGAGTTGNNCGAGCATCGACGCAGTGTACGCCGAGGAGCGCGTTCGTTCGGGCGTGGTGGCCTTCCATGCCCGGGAAACGAGTCGGTATCCCGATGAAGTTCAGGTCATGCCATCGCTCCGTCCTCCACCCCCCCGGCCGGTTCCCCCGTCATCCCGGGAATCGCNTCATGAAACGAGCCCCGACCGGATGGTCGGGGCTCGTGANNNGAACGATGGAGGTCGGGCCGGAGNCCGCCGGGGATCAGGCGTCCTCGGTCTTCTCTTCTGCTTCCGGCGTGGTCGCTTCCGGCTCGGGGGCGTCCGCNGGCGCCTCCTCGGCGGGTGCNTCNGCGGTGGCGGTGCCACCACCGGCGGCGGCCAGCTTNNNNGCGAAGGCGGTCCGCTTGTCGGCCTGGCGNCGACGTCCGCTGACGCCTCCACCGACCTGCGGGCCATCCTCGTTGCCGACGAGCATNAGCAGCACGAGGTCCGTGCCGTCACCGAGCCGGTGCTTGTCGAGCTTCACGATGCGGGTGTAACCNCCGTCGCGTCCCTCGAAGAGCGGCGCAACCTTCTCGAGCANGTGCTCGACGAGTCGCGGCGACTTCTTCAGTTCGCCGAAGCGGTTGCGCTTGATCTCGGAGGCGTCGGGCGCCTCGAAGAAGGCGTTGTCTCGGCGATCTTCGGGGAAGCTCGGATCATCCGCCCAGGAGAAGATGTTCCGGTCGTTGATCTTCCGCTCCAACTGGCGGCGGGAGTGCAGCGACTTGGTCTTCGCAAGGGTGATGAGCTTCTCGGCGAAGCCCTGGACCGCCTTGGCCTTGGGGAGCGTGGTCTCGATCTGACCGTGCTCGAAGAGACCGGCCGCGAGGTTCCGCANCATGGCGGTGCGGTGGGCGGACTTGCGATTGAGTTGCTTGCCGTAGATACGATGACGCATCGGTGGATCCTCGAAAACTGGAACCGGACGGGACGACCCGTGCGGCGTGATGACTGCCGATCAGGAGATTCGGAACGCTTCCGGCACCTGCATGCCGAGGGCGAGCCCCATCTCCTCGAGCTTCTTCTCGACCTCGCGGAGCGAGGTGCGACCGAAGGCGCGGAGCGTGAGCAGCTCCTCCTCCGACTTCTGGACGAGTTCCGCGACGGTGCGGATCTGGGCGGATTCCAGGCAGTTGCTGGCCCGGACCGAAAGATCCATGTCGTTGGTCCCCTGCTGCAGCTTCCGGTTGATCTCCATGTCCTCCGCCGTGGTCTCCATGACCTCGGAGGAGATGGTGGACTCACCCGCCTCTTCATACATGATGAAGGGGTTGAGATGCTTCCGGAGGATCTTCGCCGCNTCGACCATGGCCATCTCCGGGGAGACGGTGCCGTTGGTCCAGAGGTCGAGGATCAGGTTGTCGTAGTCGGTTCGCTGACCGACGCGGGCGTCCTCGGTGCGGAAACGGACCCGCTGGACCGGGGAGAAGATCGCGTCGATCGGAATCTCACCGATGACCTGTTCCTCGCCGTTCTCGTAGTACTCGCTCGCCGGGCGGTAGCCACGGCCGGTCTCGACCGTGAACTCCGCCTCGAAGTCGACCGCACCGGTGAGGGTGGCGATCACGAGTTCGGGGTTGTGGACGGTGATCGACGTGTCGCACTCGATGAGCTCGGCGGTCACGTCGCCGGGACCTTCGGCCGAGAGCTTCATGGTCTTGGGACCGTCGCCGGTCATGCTCACCACGAGGTTCTTGACGTTNAGGATGATGTCGGTGACGTCCTGCAGGACGCCCTCCATCGTGTCGAACTCGTGGTTGACGCCCTTGATGCTCACCTTGGTGACCGCAGCGCCCTCGATGGTCGAAAGCAGGATCCGACGAAGGCTGTTGCCGATCGTCGTACCCATGCCCCGAACGAAGGGCTCGGCGGTGAATCGTCCGAAANTGTCGGTCGCGGACTTGNTGTCCTTTTCGACCCGGGCGGGAAGTTCCAGCCCTCTCCAGCGAACCTGCATNGCTCGTTTCCTCTATCCGGCGGTGTTCGAAGNCGAACCAACCCGTGTGTTCTCGATTCCGGAGCGTCCCCGCCGGGGCGACGATCCGGTCTCATCAGTGGACACGGGCACGAAAATGACGATCAGACGCGGCGACGCTTGGGGGCGCGGCAGCCATTGAACGGAATCGGGGTGTGGTCCTCGATCGCCACGACCTTCAGGCCGGCGGCCTGCAGGGCGGTGACCGCGGACTCGCGGCCGGGGCCGGGTCCCTTCACGTGGACCTCGAGCTCCCGCATCCCCATGCGACGAGCCTTGCCACCACACTTCTCGCTGGCCCGGCTGGCCGCGAAGGGCGTCGACTTGCGCGAGCCCTTGAAGCCGACGGTGCCCGCGGAGTCCTGGCAGAGGGCTTCGCCGTTGAGATCGGTGATGGTGATGAGCGTGTTGTTGAACGTCGCCTTGATGTGCGCGACGCCCTTCACCACGTTTCGACGGACCTTCTTCTTGCTTGCCATGGAATCGAACCTCGTGCTTCGTCCAGTCGGCGGGCTGACACCCGCGCTTCGAGACGTGTGAATCGTGAAACGAACCCCCGGATCCGGTGACCGGTGGTCGGGGACGACCGAAGTCGTCTCCGGCCGGGGGCGGCGGGCTTCAGCCCTTCACGCCCTTCTTGCCGGCAACCGTCTTCTTGCGACCCTTCCGGGTGCGAGCGTTGCATCGGGTCCGCTGTCCGTGGACGGGCAGGCCTCGACGATGACGATCACCTCGGTAGGACCGGATGTCCTTGAGCCGCTGGACGTCCTGCGACACCTGGCGTCGGAGGGCACCCTCGACCACGAAATTCGTGTCGAGGAGGGCGTTGATCGACGAGAGTTCCTCGTCGTTGAGATCCTTGGCGATCCGGTCGGGATCGATCCCGGTCTGCTCGCAGATGTCCGCGGCATACTTCTTCCCGATGCCGTGGATGTACTGCAGCGAGTAAAGGATCTTCTTACGTTCCGGAATGTCGACGCCGGCGAGACGTGGCATGCAATTGCTCCTGAAATCGGACGACGGCGGGTCAGCCCTGCCGTTGCTTGAGACGGGGATTCTTCTTGTTGATCACGAACCGCTTACCTTTGCGGATCACGATCTGGCAGTCTTTGGTGCGACGTTTGATGCTGCTGCGAACCTTCATGGCTGGTTCCTGCTTTTTCGTGTTTGAGGACTAGTGGCGATACGTGATTCGACCCTTGGTCAGGTCGTAGGGACTCATTTCGACGGTCACCCGATCACCTGGAAGGATTCGGATGAAGAACTTTCTCATCTTCCCGCTGACGTATGCGAGAAGCTCCTGGCCGTTTTCGAGACGCACCTTGAAGCGGGCGTCGGGGAGTGCCTCCACGACTTCCGCGTCGAGTGTGATTTTGTCCTCTTTGGCCATATGGAGTGATCGTTCCTGGGTGGACGGCTTCCGGGGTCAGGCGACCGCGGGAGCAAGACGTGAATCCTCGACCCGCGGGGTCGAGGAGGTGAGGATGGTCGCACCCGAGCGGCCGACGGCCACCGTGTGCTCGAAGTGAGCGGCGACCGCGGCGTCGACGGTGCGAACCGTCCAGCCATCGGCAGCCGTCTCGATCGGGACCCCGCAGGCGGTTCCATCACCGCGTACCGCGGCTCCGGACACCGATCCGACGAGGACCAGAATCGGCTCGATCGCGAGCACCATGCCCCGGCGGAGGGTGAAATCACCCCGGCCGGCGAGGCCTCGCGTGAGATGGGACGGCACCGCGGGGAACTCGTGGAGGTCCCGACCGATGCCGTGTCCCGTGAAATCGTCCAGCACACCGTAACCGGCATCGAGGGCGAGTTCCTGAAGAATCCGTGCGATCTCGCTCCAGCGTCGGCCGGGGCGGATCAGATCGACCGCGGTATCGAGCACCGTGCGGGTCGCTTCGAGGAGCTCGAGGCGGTCGGCGGCGACGGCCCCCACCGGGACCGAGATCGCGGCGTCGGCGCACCAGCCGTCGAGGCGGGCGCCGCAGTCGACCGAAACGATCTGGCCGCCCTCGAGGCGCTGGTCGCCGGGGATACCATGGATCACTTCGTCGTCGACGCTCACACAAGCCACGGCCGGGAACGGCAGCCCCGCATCGACATCGTCCGCGGGACGGCCCACGAAGAGTGGTTGGGCATCGGCGGCGAGCAGTGCGTCTTCGACCGCCGCCGCGACGTCCGAGGTCCGGTTGCCGATGACGCAGGCGGTTCGGGCCGCCTCCAGGGCGCCGGCGACGACTTGGCCGCAGGCCGCGATCCCCGCCACATCCGCGTCCGATCGAATCGCGATCGACGACGACCGACGCGGGGCGTCGTTCAGTTCGATTCGTGATGGGATGGGTCGGATCATGGTGGGTTCAGGTGAGGTCTGGTGAGGTCTGGTGAGGTCTGGTGAGGTCTGGTGAGGTCTGGTTCAAGCGTCCCCCGAAGGGAACGACATTCTGGATCAGCCGCGACGGCTCTTGATCTTCGAGCCACCCTTGCCGTCACCGGAAAGGAAGCCCGCATAGTTCCGCATGAGGAGATTCGCCTCGATGCGCTGGATGATGTCGAGGCCGACGCTGACCACGATGAGCAGTCCGGTGCCGCCGAGGAAGCTGGCGACGAAGAACGGGATCTGAAGTCGTTCCGCGATCATGGTCGGGATGATCGCGATGATCGCGAGGAACCCGGCGCCGACGTAGGTGATTCGTTCCATCACCGTCTCGAGGTACTCGGCGGTCCGAGGTCCGGGACGGATGCCGGGAATGAACGAGCCGTACTGCTTCAGCTGCTTGCTCATGTCGTCCGGCGAGAACTGGACCGTGGTCCAGAAGTAACTGAAGAAGTAGATCAGGATGATCTCGAAGATCACGTACGGATACGCCCCGATCTGGAAGTTGTCCGCGAGGAATCCGGTGGTCGACATCCACCACTCGGCACCGCCACCCTGCGAGGCCCGGGTGTTGAGCCAGCCGAAGATGGAGGACGGGAAGATCATCAGCGAACTCGCGAAGATGATCGGCATCACACCGGCGTGGTTGATTCGCAAGGGGAGGTAATGACGCTGTCCGCCGACGACCTTGCGACCGTCCCGGGTGTGCTTCGCCTGCTGGATCGGAATCCGCCGTTGCGCGACGGTGATCAGGATCGCTCCCGCGGTCACCAGGACGAACGATGACGCCAGGAAGAGGACCTCGAGGAGACCGATGCCGCCCGTGTCGTTCTGCTGGCTGGGATCGAACTCGGAGATGATCCAGTTGACCGCTTCCGGAAGCCTCGCCAGGATGCCCGCGGTCAGGATGACCGAGACGCCGTTGCCGATTCCGTACTTGTCGATCTGCTCGCCCAGCCACATCAGGAAGATGCTGCCGGCGGTGAGTCCGACGATGCCGGAGGCGAAGAAGATCATGCTCGAACCACCCGTGAGGAACTGTGGTTGCACGAGGTTGTTGGTTCGGAGATACGAGAGCCACATCACGGCCTGGACGATGCAGAGCCCGACGGTCGCGTATCGCGTCCATTCCTGGATCTTCTGCTGGCCGCTCGCCCCCTCCTTCTTCAATTCCTGAAGGCCCGGAAGCACCGAGTTCAGGAGCTGGAAGATGATCGACGCCGTGATGTACGGCATGATGCCGAGGCCGAAGATCGTCGACTGACTCAGGGAGCCGCCGGAGAAGATGGACGCGAACTGGGCGATCCGGCCGAAACCGGATTCGTCCTGGGTCGCCTTGGNCGCCGACTCCGCCAACTGCGTCTGATCGACGCCGATGAGCGGAACCCAGAATCCGATCCGATAGATGACCAGCATGCCCAGGGTGAAGAGCACCTTGTTGCGCAGGTCGGGGATTCGGAAGATGTTCAGGAACGCGTTGAGCATCGGTGGTCCGGAGTCGGTTCGGTCGAAAGGATCAGCACTCGACCGCGGTACCACCCGCGGCCTCGATCTTCTGCTTCGCGGCGGCGGAGAACTTCGCCGCCTTCACGTCGAGCTTCTTGCTCAGGTCGCCTTCACCGAGGACCTTGAGGCCCAGTGCGGTGTTGCGAACCACGCCACGCTTCGCGAGCAGCGCGACGTCGACGGTCTCACCTGCTTCGCAGAGCTCTTCGAGCACCTTGACGTTGATCACGTGATAGTGGGTTCGGAAGCGGGCGTTGGAGAAGCCTCGCTTGGGGAACCGCTGGTAGAACTGCTTGCCACCCGCGTCGTAGCCGGCACGGCGTGAGTAGCCGGAACGACTCTTCATGCCCTTGTGGCCTCGACCGGACGTCTTGCCGGTGCCGCTGGCGTCGCCGCGACCGATACGCTTTCGCTGCTTGTGCCGCCCAACCTTGGCGGTGATGTCGTGAATCATCATGGCTCGGGTGCTCCCTGCCGGATCGGTCGGACATGGTCCGAGCGATCAGTGTGTCGAATGAATCAGCCGGTGGACTCGCCACCACCCTCGGTGGGCTTCGATGCCGCTGCGGCCGGCGCTTCGGCCGCCGGCGCTGCCGCGGCCGCCGGGGGCGCGCCACCCGAACCGCCTCGGCCACCACCACCACCACGGCGACCGCCGCCACCACCACCACCGCGGCGACCGCCGCGACGGCGATCCTCACCGACGGTGTTGACGGGTGCCTTCGCCCGCTCGGAGGATGCTTCCTGGGGCATGAAGGCCATACCGCGTCGAACGGACTCCTCGACCTCGGTCTCGCCGATCTCGACGCCGCGAAGCGCTTCCACCGTCGACCGGAGTCGAAGCTGTGACAAGGCGTCGAGGGTGGCCTTCACCAGNTTCTTCGGGTTGGTCGACCCGTAGCACTTGGTGAGNCAGTCCTGNATGCCNAGCATNTCGAGNATGGCGCGGACGCTCGCTCCGGCGATGACGCCNGTACCCGGCGANGCCGGCACGAGNCGAACGCGNCAGGCACCGAATCGGCCTTCCACGAGNTGGGGAACGGTCCGGTCCTGGAGCGGATAGGCGTTGAGCTTNCGCTTGCCTTCCTTCTGGGCCTTCTCGATCGCGTTCGGNACCTGGCCCGCCTTCGCGAAACCGATGCCGACCCGGCCCTGACGGTCGCCGACGACCACGAGGGCCGAGAAGCTGAACCGTCGGCCACCCTTCACGGTCGCCGCCGTCCGGTAGATGCCGACCGTGGTCGACTCGAGGGATCCATTGTCGTCGAGTGCTTCAGCCATTTGCTGCTTCCTCACGGATCGAACCGTGACTGGAACCTGTTCCTTCGATCAGAACTTGAGACCGCCCTCCCGGGCGGCATCCGCGAACGCCTTGACCCGGCCGTGGTACCGGAAGCCGTTGCGGTCGAAGACCACTTGTGAGATGCCGGCGTCCTTCGCCTTGGAGGCGAGNAGGGCTCCGACCTTNGAGGCGGCGTCGANGTTGCCGCCGNCCGCATCGGCGCCCTTGTCNCGCGAGCTCGCGGCGACNAGGGTNCGNCCGGTCAGGTCGTCGATGACCTGGCCGTACATGTGCTTGGCCGAGCGGAAGATCGAGAGCCGCGGNCGGTCGGGCATGCCCATGACCTTCTTGCGGATCCCCGTCTTGCGACGGCTTCGGCAGACGCTCTTGTGCTTGTTCTTGTCCATCGTGGAATCCTCTGACCCGCAGCCGTCGGCCCGGGTCGATCACCTGTGTCAGTTGCCGAACGCCTTGCCCTGCTTGCGAGTGATCTCCTCACCCGCGTATCGAATCCCCTTGCCGTTGTACGGCTCGGGCTTCCGCTGCATCCGGACGGAGGAGGCGAAGTTGCCNACCGCCTGCTTGTCCGGNCCGNTGATCGTGATGTTCTGGCCCTTNGCCTCGACGTTCACGCCGGTCGGGATCTTCATCTCGATGACGTTGGCGAANCCGATGCTGAGGGCGAGATTCTGGCCCTTCACCTGNGCCTGCCAGCCGACGCCGACGATGTCGAGCTTCTTCTCGTAGCCCTTGGTGACGCCNTCGATCATGTTGGCGATCAGCGACCGGGTCAGTCCCCAGTAGGCCTTGATCTGCTTGTCGGTCTTCCGACCTTCGTCCACCGTCACGTGGACCGCCTTGGCGTCCGCGTCGTGCGCGACCTCGACCTCGGGACGGTGCGTGATCACGAGAGTCCCCTTGGGGCCCTTCACGGTCACGTTGCGATTCCCGTCGAGCGAAACCTCGACGCCGGCGGGAACTGGGATGGCCTTCTTACCTACGAGAGACATGGTCTGGTCCCTTTCGGGTGGATGCCCGAATTCGGTGAATGCTCAGATCGAAGTACCAGCGGTCAGACGACCGTGGCGACGATCTCTCCTCCGACCTTTTCGGCTCTGCACCGACGGTCGCTCATCACGCCACTGCTGGTCGACACGATGCAGATGCCGAGGCCCTGCAACGGTCGGGGAAGGTCGTTCACGCCGCGATACACGCGGCGTCCGCACTTGCTCTCGCGATCGATGCGGTTGATGACCTGCTCTCCTCGGGGGCCGTACTTGAGCTTCACGCGGATCAGGCCCTGACGGCCGTCCTCCACGAGCTCGAAGCCCTCGATGTAGCCCTCCTCCTGGAGGACGGCCACCACGCCGCGGTTGAGCTTGTTGCTCACCGCGTGGACGGTCTTGTCACGATTGCGGACCGCGTTTCGGATCCGAGTGAGCAAATCGGCGGTGAGATCGTTGATCGCCATCGCGTCTCCTGGACTGCGCCCTGGGGCGTCTTCAGCGAGCCCTGTGGCTCGAGGACTGGATCGGGTTCACCAACTGGCCTTACGCATCCCGGGGATCATTCCCTGGAGTGCGAGTTCACGAAGCATGATCCGACTGATTCGGAACTTGCGGTAGACACCCCGCTTGCGTCCGGTGATCTCGCACCGGACCTGCTTGCGAGTCGAGAACTTCGGTTCCCGCTTCATCTTGGCGAAGGTTCGTTTACTGGCCATTCGTACATTCCTGACGTTGAGTGGTCTTCCGGGAGGCCGCGACGAGCGACACCGGTCGATTGGTTCAAGAGGGATCAGCGGCGACCGCCGTCACCCTCCTTCTCGAAGGGGAACCCGAGTTCGGAGAGCAGGAACCGGCTCATCGCCGGGTTGCTTCGCTCGAACACGAGGTTGATGTTCATACCGTGGGTCTGGTTGATGTTCGCCATGTTGATCTCGGGCCAGACCGCCTGCTCGGTGAGACCGAACGAGTAGCTGCCACCCGGGTCGAACGAGGTCGTCTTGACCCCGCGGAAGTCCTTGATCCGAGGCATCGCGACATTCACGAGCCGGTCGAAGAAGCTCCACATCCGCTCGCGGCGGACCGTCACCATGAAGGCCGAAGGAGCGCCTTCGCGAACCTTGAAGTTCGAGACCGAGACCTTGGCCTTGACCATGACCGGCCGCTGGCCGGTGATCGTGGTGAGCGTGCCGATGACCGCTTCCCGGTAGTCGGGCTTGAGCTTCTGGTTCTCAAGCTGCTTGCCGACCCCGACGTTGACGATGATCTTCGACAGCTTGGGAAGCTGATGCGGGTTCTTCAGACCGAACTCCTTGAGGAGCTTGGGCCCGATCTCGTCCCGGTACAGGGCCTGCAGTCTGGGAGTTTGCTTCTGGGCGACCATGACTCTGATTCCTTCCGATCGACGTTGGTCGATCCTCGTCCCGATGCCCGCGGCACCGGCGTTTCAACGGGCTTCAGCCCTTCCTGGGGCCTCGCAGCACGTGGAGTTCCTTGCCGCCTCGTACCGCGACCCGGACCTTGCTTCCGTCGGCCTTGGTCTCGAACCGGACTCGGCTCGGACGACCTTCGACCACCGGACTCACGTTGGAGATGTGAATGGGCATCTCCTGTTCGATGACCCCGCCCTGCGGACGCTGCTGCGTGGGCTTGAGGTTCCGCTTGCGGACGTTGATCCCGGAGACCACGACGCGGTCGCCTTCGATGTCGATCGAGAGGATCTCGCCGACCTGTCCCTTGTTGTTGCCGGAGGTGACCATCACCTGGTCACCGCGCTTCACGTGACGTGCCATGTTCAGACGACCTCCGAGGCGAGGGAAACGATCTTCATGTAGTTCTTCTCTCGAAGCTCGCGAGCCACGGCGCCGAAGATGCGGGTCCCCTTGGGGTTCCCCTCCGGATCCACGATCACGCATGCGTTCGAGTCGAAGCGGACGTAGCTGCCGTCAGCGCGTCGGCTCGGGTACTTGGTGCGGACGATGACCGCCTGCACCTTGTCGCCCGCCTTGATGTCCGCATTCGGCAACGCCTTCTTGACGGTGCAGACGATGCGATCGCCGACGCCGACGCTCACGCGGGTGAATCGGCCGCGGGCCGTCGAGACGCCCTTGGTTCCGATCACCATGGCGACCTTGGCACCGCTGTTGTCGGCGACGTCGAGTCTGGATTCCTTCTGAATCATCGCTGGGGATCCGCTTCGGTGTTCCGGGCCGCTGGTGATCGCGAACCGGTGGTTTCAATTCGATCCGCGGGACTCACTCGGAGCCCACGGCCTTTTCGACGACCCGGGTGAGGACCCAGGACTTGGTCTTGGAGATCGGCCTGCATTCGGCCACCTCGACGCGATCGCCGTTGTGGCTCTCGTTCTTCGCGTCGTGGACCTGGAGCACGGTGCGCCGCCGGATGTACTTGCCGTACTTCGGATGCTTCACGGAATAGTTGATCACGACCTTCCGGGTCATGTCCCGGGCGTCGCTCTCGACGATTCCGATCCTGCGGGGCGCCTTCTCCGGCACGTTGATTTCACTGAGGTGGCTCATGGTCGTTTCCGCGTCCGGAGGTGTTCCGGACCTTGGTGTGTGCTCGAAAGGGAGATCAGGCGGAGGCTGCTGCGGCCTCCCGGGCCTTCTGCTCCGTCATCAGACGAGCGATGTCCTTCTTGATCTTGGCGAACTGCGAGACGTCCTCGATCTTCTCGGTGACCGCCTGGTTTCGGAGCTCGAAGTGGCGGCGACGCAATCGGTCGATCTCCACCGTGAGTTCCTCGTCGTTCAGTTTTCTGACTTCCTTGGGGGTCATCGCTGGGTTCCTGATGCTTTCGCGATCCTCGAAGGGATCGCAATCGATTCGAATCGGCGACGGTGCGTCGCCTCGGGGGTCATACGGCCAGTCGTCGACCGACGAGTCGGCAACGAACGGGCATCTTCTGGGCGATACGGGCGAAGGCCTGCTTGGCCATCGGTTCCGGAACGCCGGCGATCTCGTACAGGATGGTGCCGGGCTTGATGCGAGCGGCCCAGTACTCGGCCTCCGCCTTTCCCTTGCCCATTCGAGTCTCGAGGGGCTTCTTCGACACCGGCTTGTCGGGGAACACGCGGATGTAGATCTTTCCCTGACGACGGAGGAAATGCTGCGCCGCGATCCGGCCGGCCTCGATCTGACGAGCGGTGAGCCAGTGGGCTTCGAGCGACTGGAGACCGAAGTCCCCGAAGGCGACATAGTTGCCGCGAGTCGCGTTGCCGCGAAGCTTTCCTCGCTGCTGCTTCCTGAACTTGGTTCTCTTGGGCAACATCGGCATGACGATTCACTCCTGCGGGCCTCGTGGCCCTCGCTGTTCCTGACTTCAGACGCTCAACGACGACCACGGGCCCGGGCACGACCGCCGGCGGCGGACGTCTGGACGCTGTTGTCGTCCTCGTGATCACCGAACATCCCCTTGTAGACCCACACCTTCACACCGATGATGCCGTAGGTGGTGCGGCTCTCGGCGAGGGCGTAGTCCACGTTCGCCTGCAGGGTCGAAAGCGGGATCGAGCCCAGTCGCGTGTCGAAGCGACGGCTCATCTCGGCCCCGCCCAGACGACCGGCGACCTGGATCCGGATCCCCTTCGCACCGTTCTGCATCGCCGACTCGCAGCGCTGCTTCAGGGAACGACGGAAGTTCGAACGCTTCTTCATCTGCTCGGAGACGGTCTCGGCGATGAGCGTGGCGTCGATCTCGGGGTTCTTGATCTCGATGATCTTGATCACGACCTTCCGACCGGTGAGGGCCTGGAGGTCGCGGGTCAGACTCTCGACCTCGCTGCCCTTCTGGCCGACGACCTGTCCGGGACGCGCGGTCCGGATGATCACGGTCAGCTCTTCGCGGGTCCGCTCGAGGAAGATGTCGGAGACCGCGGCGAAGGGNGGGGTNCGGTTNAGTCGCTTGTCGACGAACTTNCGGATTCGATAGTCCTCGACGAGNAGNTCGCCGAAGAGCGCCTTGGGCGCGAACCACCTGGACTTGTGGGTCTCGGTGANTCCAACGCGGAATCCGAATGGATGTGTTTTCTGTCCCATGTCGTTCTCGGGTCCGGGCGNCGCCCGGCAGGATTCGGTCGGTGTGAACTCTGGAAACGAAATCAGTCGGCGGGCGCCTCGGCCACTTCGAGGTGAAGGTGACTGGTGCGCTTGTTGATCGGGTGGGCCCGGCCGCGATCCTTCGGCTGGAACCGCTTGATGGTCGGACCTTCGTCGACCCAGGAGCGGCTCACCACGAGGTTGGCGACGTCGGCGTCGGACTCCTCGGCATTGGCGATGGCGCTCTTGAGGATGGCCTTGAGATACCACGCACCCCGTCGCTTGCTGAATTCCAGCGACGTGAGGGCCTGATCCACGGGAAGACCGCGGACCATGTCGGCGATCAGCCGGGCCTTCCTGGGGGCGATGCGGGCGAAGCGATGTGAGGCGATGTATGCCATGACTTGGTCCTGTCAAGATCGCTGACCGGGGTCAGCGGGACTTGATGCCTTCCTTCTTGTTCGTATGCCCGCGGAAGAGCCGGGTCGGACTGAATTCGCCGAGCTTGTGACCCACCATGTCTTCGGTGCAGAAGACTTCGGTGAACGCACGACCGTTGTGGACCTCGAAGGTCACGCCGATGAACTCGGGAACGACGGTGCAGTCCCGCGCCCAGGTGCGAATCGGGCGGCGGTTGCCGCTTTCGCGCTGCGTCTCCACCTTGCGGTAGAGCTTCTCGTCGACGTAGGGACCCTTTTTGAGCGACCTGGACATGTTTGCTTCCGGAGTCGTGTGCCGCCGCGGCGGCATGGGAGATCGAACGAACGGATGTGAACCGAACGGAACCGAGTGACGGTGCCGGTCAGACCTTGAGCTGGCCGTAACGACGCGACTTGCGTCGTCGAAGAATGCGGGCGTCGCTGGACTTGCCGCGAACACGAGTGCGACCGCCCTTCGACTGGGTGCCGGCGGCGTTGGACGGCTCCTGGCCGCCCTTCGACTTGCCGTCACCGCCACCATGCGGGTGACAGTGGTGACTCATCGCGACACCACGGGTGCGGGGTCGCTTGCCGAGCCAGCGGGCGCGACCGGCCTTGCCGAGCACGACGTTGCCGTGATCGGGGTTGCCGAGGGCGCCGATGGTGGCCCGACAGTCGACGGAGACCTGGCGGATTTCGCCCGAGGGCATCACGAGGGTCGCCCAGCGACCCTCCTTGTTGGTGAGCCTGGCACCGACGCCGGCGGAACGGCAGAGCTTGCCGCCGCCACCGGGCTGCATCTCGAGGCAGTGCACCGAGAGACCCGTCGGAATGTGCTTCAGCGGCATGCAGTTGCCCGGCGAGGGCTCGATCGCGTCACCGCTGGAGAGCAGCACCGCACCGTCGGTCACGTCGCGCGGGGCGAGGATGTACCGAAGCGTGCCGTCCTCGTAGCGGAGCAGGGCGATGTGGCAGGAGCGGTTGGGGTCGTACTCGATCCCGATCACCGTCGACGGCATGTCGTCCTTGCGACGCTTGAAGTCGATCTTTCGATAGCGACGCTTGTGACCGCCGCCACGGCCGAGCACCGTGATCTTGCCCTGGTTGTTCCGGGCCCCGGTCTTGTGGAGCGGCGCGAGAAGCGACTTCTCGGGCGTCTTCTTGGTCACCTCGACGTGGAGGTTGACCGACGCGTTGCGTCGTCCGGGGGTCGTCGGCTTGTAGACTCGAATGGCCATGGTGTAGATCCGTGTACTGGTCGGCATCGACCCGGAAGGGTCGCCGAACCCGGTCAGATGAGTTCGATCCGATCCTCGGGATGAAGCTTGACGATGGCCCGCTTCACCGCGGCGGAAGTGACCCGGCCGTAACGAAGGCGGCGGGTCTCACCCTTGCGGTTCTGGGTCGCGACCGATTCGACACGGACCTTGTAGAGATCCTGAACGGCCTTGCGGATCATGTCCTTGGTCGCGCGGCGATCGACTTCGAACGCGTAGCGGTTGTTCTCTTCGCTGTCGATGGTCGCCTTCTCGGTGACCAGCGGGCGACGGATGACGTCGGTGGCGTGCATGTCAGGCGACCTCCTTGGTGGCNTCTTCNGTCGTCGGGAAGCANGAGCCGTCGATGAACGACTCGAGCGANGCCCGNCCGATNACGAGGTACCGGTGGTTCAGCAGNTCGAAGGCATTGAGCTGGGCCACCCGGATGGTGTCCACGTTCTCGATGTTCCGAGCCGANAGNGCGGCNTGGCGGTTGGCCGGNTCGAGNGCGACCAGGCAGGTCCGNTCGATGCCGATGCCNCCGAGGAANNNGACCATCTCGCTGGTNTTCGGGGCGTCCATCTCGAGGTCGACGATGCACTTCACNTCNCCGTCCACGAGCTTGGCCAGCAANGCGTTGCGATTCGCGAGCCGNCGCATCTTCTTGGTCATCTTGGAGCGGAACGCGTCCCGGGTGCGGGTCTTCGCGAACGCCACGCCGCCGCCCTTGCGGACCACGGTCCGGGCCGCACCGGCNCGNGCGTTGCCCGTGCCCTTCTGGCGNTAGAGCTTGCGGGTCGAACCNACGACCATGCCGCGGCTCTTCGTCCGGGCNGAGCCCTGACGCTGGTTGGTATGGGTGGTGACGTACGCCTGCTTCAGGAGATCGAAGCGAATGGATCCACCGAGGAGGGCGGGATCGATCTGCAAGGTGTCGACCTGCTTGCCGCTCTTGTCGAGGATCGGCAGGTCAAGCTTCGAAATGTTCTCGACTTCGGTCATCATCGGTTCCTGTGANTGCCGGAAACTACCGGCTTTCGCCTCNCCCTCCGGTCGCCTGTCATTGATGACGACGGGCAGGGGTCGACTCGGTTCCATCCACGATTGTCTTGATNCGTCGGTTCCGGACGCCTTGCGACGCGTCGGCCTCACGAATCCGGTCGGGCCTCATGCCCGACCGCGAAATTCACCCCGCGGCCTGCTTGTGGGCCTTGGACTTGTAGAGCCGGACGGCCGGCCTCATGTAGAGATCGCCGCCATTGGGACCCGGGACCGGGCCCTTCACGACGAGCAGGTTCTTCTCGGGGTCGGCGTGGATCACGTCGAGGCTGCGAACGGTGACCCGCTCGTCGCCCATCTGACCCGACATCTTCTTGCCCTTCTTGACCTTCGGACCGGTACCCAGGTTCGTGGCGTGTCCGCCGATCGAACCGGGACGACGGTGGGCTCGCTTCACGCCGTGCGACGCTTCCTTGCCNCGGAAGTTGTGCCGCTTCATCGTTCCCTGGAAACCCTTGCCCTTGCTGGTTCCGACGACGTCGACGTACTTGACGCCTTCGAAGACCGAGACGTCGAGCGTCTGGCCGGCTTCGAAGGCGGCGGCTTCATCGTCGCTCTCGCAACGGAACTCGCGGTGCACCCGCTTCGGGGTGGCGCCGGCCTTGGCGTCGTGGCCCATGCCCGACATCGCGGTGCGGCGGACGTTGGCGTCCTCGAAGCCGAACTGGACCGCGGCGTAACCGTCGGTCTCGACGGTCTTGACCTGCGTGACCACGCACGGACCGGCGTCGATGATCGTGACCGGAATGTTCGTTCCGTCTTCGAGGAACCAGCGGGTCATGCCCACCTTGCGTCCCATGATTGCTGCCGACATCGGCGGTCTCCAGTGTTGCCCGCGGTCGCGGGGCTCGGGGTCATTCGCCAGGGGTCCTCGGGACGTGGCGGGTACTCGAAGGCGGGGCGTCGCGTCATCCGGGGAAGACTGCGATTCCCGGCCGGATTCAGGCCTTGATCTTGACGAAGACACCGGCGGGAACGACCAGGCGGTTCAACGCCTCGACGGTGCGGTGGTTCGGTTCGGTGATGTCGATGATCCGCTTGTGGGTGCGGATCTCGAACTGCTCGCGTGACTTCTTGTCGACGAACGGGGAACGGTTCACGGTGTAGATCTCGCGACGAGTCGGCAGCGGAACGGGTCCCGCGACACGGGCGCCGGTTCGCTTGGCGTGATCCACGATCTCACGAGCAGACGCGTCGAGCGCCTGGTGGTCGTAGGCTTCCATCCGGATTCGAATCTTGCCACCGGTCATATGCCGTTCACCGATCCATGTGAGGTACGTGAGCTGCTCGAGTCGCGTGAACGTCGGACGAGACGAACACGATTCGAGCCTTCCTGCGAAGGCTCCGGAAACAAACGTCTGTGAACTCCAGTCCGGGACTCGGAACGGCCGAAACAGACGAACGCGCGAAAATCGGGCGCGAACGGCGGATGTTACAGATTCCCGCGTGCTTGTCAACCGACGGGCCGCCCCGATAAGTCGCATGCCGCTTCCCTCGGCCGTCCGACGTACAATCCGCGACCGGTCATCTGAGATCCCGCTGGGGGGTCCTCGGGCCGAGCCCGGAGCGATACCGTGACGACCAGAATCCGACAATGGGTCTCGAATCCCCGCCGCCACCTCGCCTTTTTCCTCGTTTCCCCGATCCTGATGGCCACGACCCCGGTCCATGCCGGCAGTGCGGCCGCCTCTGCGGCCACGCCACCAGTCGAGCCGGTCTGCAACCTCGTCAGCCTCGCGACGCTTTCGGCTCCTATAAAAACAACTTTCAAAGCCCAGGAATCGACCCGTCGCGACGCTGATGATGCTGCAAACGACCCCTCCCCGCCTCGGGAGACCTTCCGGTCCAACGTCCTCGGCTGCACGGTCGAGTTGCCGCCTGGCAGTCGAGCGATGCACAACAGTCTCGGCGACGCCTCGGTCCTCCGGGTGCTCGACGCCGAACACGATCCCCCCGACTGGGTGACCACGATTCGAATCCTCCGCCCCCCCGCCGCCCCGGAGGGCGGCTTCGGCGAAACGAGACCGGCCACGCCCGCCATGCTGCTGGAGGCGTTCGTCGCCGACTCCAAGGCGATCAACCCCGACCTCGTCTTCTCCAACCAGCGGACCGAAGAGACCCTGGCGGGCCTCCCCGCCGCTCGCGCCACCGCCGAATACCTTCACTCGTCGAAGCGGATCGCCAGGTACGACTGGTACTTCATCCAGACCGGCCCGAACCGGTTCCTGCTCGTCGAGTGCCTCGCGGATCGTGACCGTTGGAAAGGGGAGATCTTCGATTCCCTGCTTGCTTCGCTGGTGGTCGAGGACGAATTCGAACTGGCGGACCAGGCGCTTTCGCGACAGGAACTCGGGGCGGCCGTGTTCCGACGCGTCGACGAGCAGGCGCTTCGCGAGGTGGTCGCGCGGATGCCGGAGGAGATCTGGTACCGCATGCACGCCTTCGACGCGGAAGGCCGCGACGTCGAATTCGGGTACGCGGGCATCACCGCGATCGAGACCGGCCGGGAGAGCATGGGCACCGCCCGCCCGGTCGCCCGGGTCGGGGACGACACGGGCATGCTGGTCCGCATCCGGATGCGACAGATACCGCAGGCACCGAAGCGACCCTTCATCGACGTCGACCACCGCGCCTGGCTCTCCTGGGACCGGGAAGAGGAGATGTGGAGCGTGCGGCTCACCGCCCGCCAGGCGAACGCGGAGCAGACCGTCTCGGAGTCGATCACCGGCTTCCGTCCCCGGCCGACCGCCTCGGAACCACGGCGTCGTCTCGAGATCCTGCAGCAGTCTCGAAACACGCTTGAACGCCAGATCGCCCGGCTCGAGCTGCCGATGAACCTCGAACTCTTCCTTTCGGAGGCCGAACGCCTCGTCTTGCCGACCCTGTTGGACGTCCTCGACGTCCCGGAAGGCACCTTCGGGATCTACGCCTGGAACGAGGATCGCGAGAGCATCACCCGACGTCTCGAAGCCTGGGAGCCCGATCCGGACGGCGGCGCGATGCTCGAGAGCCGGGCGTACGAGGACGGACGGATCGCGACGCAGGAGATCGGTGCCGACGGGATCGTCTCGGTGCGGGTGGCGCCGACCGACACGTCCGCCGGCGGCGTTCGCTGGACGCGAATGACCCCCGCCGCGATCCGTGATCTCTACGATCGCAAGGGCATCCGAGTCGAGGATTGAACGAACTGCAAGGACCGGACGGTTTCGCCTCATCGAATCAGGAAAGATGTTCCCAGCATGATCCATCCCAGGCCAGCCCCACCACGCGTGCTCCTCGCCATCCCGGTCTACAACGAGGAGCGATACGTCGACACCGTCCTCACCGAGGTCCGGAAGCGAGTCGACGACATTCTCATCATCGACGACGGTTCGACCGATCGCACGCCGATGCTCCTGTCGAAGCACCCGGTGGAGGTCATCCGACACGCGACCAATCGAGGCTACGGCCGGAGCATGATGGACATGTTTCGCTGGGCCGCGGTCGACGGCTTCGACTGGCTGGTGACGATGGACTGCGACGAGCAGCACGAGCCCGCGGCCATCCCCGACTTCCTCGCCGCCATCGAACGCAACGACGCCGACGTCGTATCGGGCAGTCGGTACTTCGACGCCGCGAGCCTCGTGGACGCCCCCCCGCCGGATCGACGCCGCATCAACCACCTGCTCACCGCGGAGATCAACCAGCGACTGGGCCTCGAACTCACCGACGCGTTCTGCGGGTTCAAGGCGTATCGGGTCGACCCGCTCGCGAGGCTCGACCTCGACGTCGACGGCTACGATTTCCCGATGCAGTTCTGGGTGCAGGCGGTGGCGAACGGACTTCGGGTCGGAGAACTCCCGGTGCGATTGATCTACAACGATCCCACCCGTTCGTTCGGCGGTCCGCTCGACGACGCCGAGAATCGCCTGGCCGTCTATCGCCGGACCTTCGAGCGGGAGATCTCCACCTGTCGGGACCGACTCCCGATCACCGCGGTTCCTGCGGCCGCCCCCGGCTGAACCGGCCCGTCGACTCGCTCGTGGCCTCGAATCGCCGTACCGTCGGAGCGTCCGCGTCGATCGACCACACGCGCCGCACCCCGCCGCATTCCCGCGCGGATCCGGAACCACGAGAAACGATGCCTCTTCGATGACCCGCGAGCACACGCTTCAACCAGATCCACGGGGCTGGATCGCGGCGGTGCGAGCCGACCGCCCCGATCCGATCGGATCGATCCGGACCGGGACCCGGGACACCCTCGGATTCGACGCCGACGCCCCCGTCGTGGCCACGGGACACCAGGCATCCATCTGGCATCCGGGAATTCTCGCGAAGGACCTCGCCCTCGCGGGCATGGTCGACACCGACCCCGGGCTGCGGCCCGTCCACTTCATCGCGGATCACGATGCGGACGAGGGCGGTCTGGTCGCGCTGCCCAGCGGTTCGGGCTCGAGTCTTCGTCGGATGGAATGGCACGTGCTGCCCGCGGCGAACGGACGGGGATCGCGCGATCGCCCCGCCGGTCCGTGCGGGGGCCCGCCCGCGGGCGACTTCCTGCCGAGCGTCGCCGCCGGAATCGATGCGATTCGCGTCGCGATCGAGGCCGGCCGCAATTCGGAGAACGCGGCGATGCAGCTCGGCGGCGCCGCCGCGAATCTCGCCGCACCATGGACCGGCACGATCCCCAGACGAACGATGAGCCATCTGCTCGAAACGCCCGTCGGCGCGTGGATCCTCGATCGGCTCGCCACCGATCCCGAGGCGGCGGCCCTCGCCCACGACCGGGCCGTCGAAGCCCACCGGCAGGACCGGGGCCGGATGCGTGGCGGCCGCCTGCCGCGCGGGGTCGCGCGGCGGCTGGCCCGGAATGCGACGCTCGAACTTCCGCTCTGGCGAACGACGCCTGAAGGACGCGTTCCCGTGCTGGCGGGAGAACCGCTCGACCCCGCGACCCTGCGACCGCGGGCCCTGCTCGCCACCGCGATGACGCGACTCGCGGCCTGCGACGGTTTCGTGCACGGTCTCGGCGGCGGGATCTACGACGAGGCGATGGAAGGCTGGATTCGCGGCTGGCTCGGGCCGGAACACGCGGATGCCCTCGCCCCCGTGTTCGTCGCGACCGCGACCGGACGCCTTCCGCTCGAGGCACCGGCATTCGATCCCGAGGGGGATCCGACGCGGTTGCATCGTCTGCGGAACGATCCCGACCTCGGTCGTTCGGAATCGCCGTTGCGGCCCCGCCTGCTCGACGCGATCGCCGCCGCCCCCGTCGGTAGCGCCGCCCGCCGCGCCGCGTTCCGGGAACTTCGGCTCGCGATCGACGCCGCACGTCGCTCGAACGCCGGCGCACTCGCGGCCACCGCCGCCGCGGTGCGGTCGCAGGCCGGTCGAAGAATGACGATGACGATCGCGACGGACCGGACCTGGGCGTTCCCGCTCCACGCCGCGAAGGACCTCGACGAACTCTCGTCGTCGATCCGCCCCGCATTCGCTTGAACCGGAATCCGACCCGGACGCTTCAGGATTCGAGGGGCCGACGTCGATAGATCCGCACGCCGTCGAGGGCATGGATCTGTTCGGTGAAATCGCCGGCATCGCGATCGCGATCCGCCGCGTCGAGGGCGATCTGGGTCGCGGCGTCGAGATCGTCGAGCCGGCTGCAGAAGACCGCTTCCGGCGTCGCGGGTCGCTTGATCGCCCCGTACTCGGGTCGATTGTGGTGACTGGCGATCACGTGCTGGATCGCGAGCTTCGCATCCGGCGTGAGCGGTGGCCCGCCCGCGACCCGCACCTTGGCGGAATAGGTCTCCAGCATCACGACCCCGTCCATCAGATGACCGAGGAGATTGCCCCGCCGGGTGTACTCGAACCGATCGAGATCGAATTCGAGCACCTTGCCGGAGTCGTGGAGGAACAGACCGACGAGGACCACGTCCCGATCCAGTTCCGGGTAGTTCCCGAGGATCGCGTTCGCCGCCGTCAGCAGCTGCAGGGTGTGTTCGAGCAGACCACCCAGATACGCATGGTGGATCGAGATCGCCGCCGGTGAATGCTTGAATCGCCCCACGAAGTTCGTATCGGAGAGGTACGCGTCCACGAGCGCCCGAAGCGCAGGGTCGCCGACCGTCTCGAGGATTCCGCGAAGCTCGCCGAACATGGTCTCGATGTCGCGTCGACTGGTCGGGAGAAGCCGCGTCAGTTCCTTCGCATCGACCTCCGCGGCCTCGATCCGCTCGATCTTCAGCTGGATCTGATCGTTGAAGTTCTCGCACGACCCCGAGATCGCCACGAAAGCGGCGCCCGAGATGGACGAAAGGATGTTCTCCTCGACCGACCACATGCGAGCGTTCACCCGCCCCGAGGCGTCGCGGACGATGCACTTGAGGAACGGCTTGCCGGAGCGGCTGGCGCTGACCTGCGGATTGAGAATCGCGTAGACCCCGTCCACCCGGGTTCCGGGTGTCATGTCCGACACATCAAGGTGCCAGCGATCGGCGTCGACGACGGTTTCGGTCTGTTGCATGCGGTCGAGTGTATCACGCACCACGCTCGTCACGAAGACGCGAGCAGGCGACCGCGGGCCGTGGGAAGCTCGTCGGTGAGTTCGTGCGCGAGGAGTCCGGCATCACCGTTCCGTCGTCGCCAACCCGCCCCGGCCTCCGCATGCAGCGCCACCCCCAGGCAGGCGAGATCGAAGGCGTCGAGGATCGGGCTCCGCGCCGGCGCACCCGCACGCGGATGGAACTGCGCGAGCAGTCCACCGAGAACGCCCGCGAGCACGTCACCGCTCCCCGCGGTCGCCAGCGCCGGATTCGCCGCGTCGCACCGCCACAGGCGACGACCATCACTGACCACCGTCCGATCCCCCTTGAGCACGACGACCACCGGACCACCGCCGCCATCGAGGCGTCGCGCCAGCTCCGCCGCGGCCCGGGGGCGATCGACGTCGGCGATCGCGTCGCGTTCGATTCCGAGCCGACGCGCGAGTCGATTCCATTCACCGGGATGCGGGGTCAGGACGATGGGCCCGTGCAGCGTGGTCCGCGGCGAACCCGCGAGTGCGTTCAGCGCATCGGCATCAAGCACCCGGGGGCGATCCTCCAGATCCGCGACGGCGTCGACCAGCGCCCGGACGCCGGNCGGCGCCCCGAGCCCCGGACCGCAGACGACCGCGTGCGCGGTGGACGCCGCCTCCCGGACCGCCTGGATCGCGGGGGCATCGCAGGTGTCGGTGATCGAGAGCGGAACCGCGGTGGCCTCCGGGACCATCGAGAGGGCGGCGGTCGCCAGCGACTCCGGAACCCCGAGCACCGCCAGGCCGCATCCGCTCCGCAGCGCGGCCCGCGCCGCGATGCACGGGCCTCCCAGCATGCGTCGAGGTCCCGTCGCCCCCCCCACCACCAGGGTGGTTCCGAAGGTGCCCTTGTGACCATCCGACGGGCGGGGCGGCATCACCGGCGGATCGTCGATGCGCTTCAACTCGTGATCGATCATGGAAGCAACGCCCCATCGAGGATCGTGATGTCGATCGCGCCGAACACCTCAAGCATCCCCGTCCCGGTCCTGTTGAACGAAGCGGGTGAGAGATCACCGGTGTTGATGGCGAGATGCCCGGCATGGAATCCGGGGCCGTCGGGTGGAAGCGTCGCGTCGAGATCGGTCCATCGCCCGTCGATCACCGCCTGCGTCCACATGTGCCACAGGTACGCCCCTTCACGGCGATCGCCGGCGGGGATCCAGACCAGCCCGTTCACCACCCGGCTTCCGATGCCCCTGGATCGGAGGGCGGCGGCGAGCAGCACCGCGTGTTCGGTGCAGTCCCCCCGCCGATTCCGGACCGTTTCGCTCGCGGAGGCGAACGCGGTGGCGAGGCCCTTGCGATCGATGTGACGATGCACCGCCCGGCGAAGCCGTTCGGCCGTCTCCCCGCTCGATTCGGCGCCGCGAGACGCTCGATCCGCGAACCGACGCACCGCCGGATCCTCGTGATCGGCGATCGGCGTCGCCGCCAGGTGACCGTCGAGTGTGGCCGGGCCGTTCGACGTGTCACCCGGGGTGACCGTCACCAGCAGCGCCTCGCCATCGCGACGGACCCGCTGCGCTCCGGCATCGACGAACACCGGAAGCGAACCGGCCCGGGGCGTGATCCGCAGCGTCAGGCGCCCGACGCGATCCGGTCGAATCCGGTCGCCCTCGAACGTCGGACGCACCCGCCCCGCGTCCAGCAGATCGACCCCCGCCCGGGCCCCGGCCATCGCCTCCCCGCGGGTGGAACGGACGATCTCCAGTTCACCGAGTCCGGCCCCGAGCATCGTTCGACTCGAAAGCGTCGCGCCGACCGCGTCGACGATCTCCACCACCACCGGCGCATCAGGCTGGCGTATCTCCCAACGCACCCCCCGGATCCGACGACCCTCGACCTCCATCGTCGCGGTCCCGAGTCGGCGATACGTGACGGGTACCGGAACGATTCCGTTCGCGGGATCCACGACCCGGAGCGTCGTGGGTTCGTCGCTCGAATCGGCCATCACCCTCGCCATCGCGGCGTCTGGCGCGAACCACGGCGACGCGGGCCGGGGGTGTCGCGTGGTCTCCGAACGCCCGCCCTGGGAACGCGTCTCCTCCACGCCGTCCGCGCGGAACCGCCAGCTCGCCACCAGGGGACGTTCGCCGAGATGCTGGATGATCTCCATGAACATCAGGGCACCGTCCGCATCGGTCCGCATCCGGCTGGTGACCCGACTCTCGGTCTCGACGCCCTCGCGGAGGAACCGCAGCAGCAGGTCGGTCTCGACGGTTCGAACCCCCGAGGCGGTCGTGTTCGTCGACTCGAGCATCCGACCGCACGGTCGACCCCCGATCGTGCAGACGAACCACCTGGTCGCCGCGCCGTCGACGTCGACGTCGTTCGCCAGCACGGACGGCGGTGCGGCGACCGACCGACCGACGACCACGAGGGTCGCGCCGAGGAACGCCGCGAAGACGATGACCATGATGATCGAGGACCGGACCGCGGGGACCGACCTCGGTGACGCGTCGGTCTCCACGCCATCGCGACGAGGATGGGCGGGCTGTTCGGGCAACGACATGATCACCTTCCCGTCGGCGGTGGCCGACCGCCCGATTGTATCCGTGCGACCCGCCCGGGATTCCAGTCGTCACGAACCGTCGCTCGGGTACGCTGCGGCCATGTCCGCTGCTCACGAGCCTCTCCGCGAAGCGAATTTCGACTCGATCGTCGGTCCGACCCACAACTATGCGGGCCTGAGTCCGGGCAACGTCGCAAGTTCGACGAATTCCGGCGAGGTGTCCCGGCCCCGGGAAGCGGCCCTTCAGGGACTCGGGAAGATGCGGGCGCTCGCCGAGCTGGGCCTGCTTCAAGGCTGGTTGCCGCCCCACCCACGTCCCGAGTTCGCGGTGCTTCGCGACGCCGGCTTCGAAGGGGACGAAGTCAGCCTCGTCGCCCTGGCGGCGACGGAGGCACCCCACCTGCTCGCCCGGGCCACCTCCTCCTCGTTCATGTGGGCGGCGAACGCCGCGACCGTCGCGCCCGCCCCCGACACCGAGGACGGCCGACTCCATCTCGCGGTCGCGAACCTCCACACCATGCCGCATCGCCGGATCGAAGCGCCGACCACCGAACGGATTCTCCGACGGGTCTTCGCCGATGAATCCCGGATGGCGGTCCATGGCGCGATCGACGGCCCGGGGCTCACCGACGAAGGGGCGGCGAATCACACCCGCCTCGCGCGCGGCGACGGACCGGGCACGCACTTCTTCGTCTACGGGGGCCGGGCGGACTCCGAGGTCGGGCCCCGCCGGTACGTCGCCCGGCAGACCCTCGCCGCCTCGCGGGCGGTCGCGGACGTCCTCCGAATCCCCGAAGCGAATCGCGTCTTCGCACAACAGCACCCGGACGCCATCGACGCCGGGGTCTTCCACAACGACGTGATCGCGGTGGGCAACGAGAACGTGCTTCTCCACCACGAGCTGGCGTTCCTCGAGCCGGAACGGACCCTCGCGGAACTCGATCGGCGGCTCGACGGCCGATTGATCTCGATCCGGGTCCCCGCCGAACGGGTCGGGCTGGAGGATGCGGTCCGCTCCTACCTCTTCAATTCCCAGCTGGTCACGCTCCCGGACGGATCGATGGCGTTGATCTGCCCCGGGGAATGCCGGGACTCGGAGGCGGTGTCCTCGTATCTCGACGATCTCGTTTCCGACGAGGCGAACCCCATCGCCGCCGTCCACGTCTTCGACCTTCGTCAGTCGATGCGGAACGGCGGCGGTCCGGCGTGCCTCCGGCTTCGCGTCGGCCTCCGCGCCGGCGACGTCGATGGGGTGCACCCCGCGTGTCTCTACACCGAGACGCGATACGACCGCCTGGTCGAGTGGGTGGAGCGGTGGTACCCGGAGGAACTCGCGGCGTCGGAACTCGCGGATCCCGTCCGCCTGGTCTCGGCCCGGGACGCCCTCGACGAGCTCACCGGAATCCTCGAACTCCCCGGCCTCTACGACTTCCAGCGGTGACTCCGCACCCGGGTGGACCGGTCGTCCACCACCGGATCAGCCTTCACCGTCCTCGGGTCGCATCAGCGGGAACGCGATCACCTCGCGGATCGAGGCCTGGCCGGTGAGCAGCATCACGATGCGATCGACCCCGAGTCCGAGACCACCCGCCGGCGGCATGCCGACGCGAAGGGCCTCGATGAAGTCCTCGTCGAGATTCCGAAACGCCTGCTCCTCGTCGTCGGCCCCCGCCAGCTGCTCGGTGAACTTCGCGAGCTGCACGTCGGGATCGTTGAGTTCGGTGTACGCCGGTCCGACCTCCATCCCCGCGACGAAGACGTCCCATCGCTCCGCGAGATCCGGATCATCGGGATCGGGACGGGTGAGCGGGCTCACCGCGGCGGGATAGCCGGTCACGAACGTCGGGCGCGACGGATCGATCAGCGGCTCCGCGACCGCTTCGAAGAGTTCGTTGACCGCGAACCAGTGGTCCATGCCCTCCGCCTTGTGCAGGCCGAGTTTCGCCACCTTCGCCCGCACCGCCTTCTCGTCACGCATGTCGAAGCCGGTCGCCCGCTCGAAAAGCGCTCCGTAGGTGACACGCTCGAAAGGCCGACTCCAGTCGATCTGGAGTTCACCGAAGGGCAGCACCGGCGCGTCCGCCTCGCCGCCGACCGACTCGTCGCCACGGCCGCGACGATCCTCGGCGGACCCACAGGCGAGTTCGTGCAGGAGGGATTCCGTCAGTTCGAGCATCGTCCAGCAGTCGCCGAACGCCTCGTAGACCTCCATCGCCGTGAATTCGGGATTGTGGGTCCGATCGACGCCCTCGTTCCGGAAGTTGCGGTTGATCTCGAAGACCCGCGGCAGCCCCCCGACCAGAAGTCGCTTGAGGTAGAGCTCCGGCGCGATCCGCATCGAGAGTTCGATGTCCAGCGCGTTGTGGTGCGTCGTGAAGGGACGGGCGGCGGCACCGCCCGCCATCGACTGGAGCATCGGCGTCTCGACCTCGAGGAACGCCCGGTTCTCCATGAAACGACGCATGCGGGAGATGATCCGCGATCGATCCTGCAGGACCTGGATCGCATCGGGGTTCGCATGCAGATCGACGTAACGGCGTCGGAAGCGGATCTCGGGATCCGAGAGGCCGTGCCATTTCTCGGGCGGCGGCGTGAGGCTCTTCGCGTGCATCTCCATGCGATCCGCCCAGACGCAGATCTCGCCACGCTTGGTTCGACCCATCGGTCCGCCCGCGACCACCACGTCGCCGTAGTCGAGCTTCTTGGCGAGCCGGAAGACCTCGGGGCCGCAGTCCGCCTTCGAGAGGCTGACCTGAAGGTCACCGGTGTGATCCCGCAACCGGAGGAAGACCAGCTTGCCGATGTCGCGATGCTGCATGACACGGCCGGAGACCAGCACCACCGGCCGGGGATCCTCGGATGCGGATCCGGCTTCGAGGGCGGCCGCATGGGCAACGTGCGCCGCCTCGTCGAAGGCGCCTCGGGCCGTGGCGAGATCGACGAGTCCTTCGACCCGCCCCCCGTACGGCTGCACGCCGAGCTCCTCTCGGAGGAAGGCGAGCTTCCGGCGGCGAGCCGCGACCAGGTCTCGAAGATCCGCCTCGCTCGGTGGATCGGTGGCTTCGGAACGGTTCGGAACGTTCGGGGGGGTTTCGCTCACGGCGTGCCTCGCGGGGCGGAACGGTGCGGAAGGTGATCGAGCCGACGTCGCGGGACTCGTTCAGCGGGACGTTTCATCCTACCGATTCCCCGCGGGGGTCGATCGCGCTTCCCGACGCCCCGGCCTTTCCGAGCCCCTCAGCTGATCGGAAGATTCAGCGACGGGGGCTCGAAGCCCACGATCGACTCGAACCGCGCGTGGAACTCGTCGGTGTTGATGTCGGAGCACGCCGCCAGCCGGGCGAGGATCACCGGATCCTCCAGATCGTCCCGACGGATTCGAATCATGTATCGCCGGGCGATCGCGTATCGAGTCGATTCGATGTCGACCAGTCGCACCTGCATCCGGTTGGTCTGCGTATCGAGCATCTGCTCCAGCGACACCGGAACGAAACGTCCACCCTGCATGGACACCAGCGATCCACTGCCACCCTCGATCAGGAACTTCGCGGCCGCGTAACCGAGGTCTCGGCAGTATTCGAGGTCGGCCGGCACCGGATCGGCGCACCGGAGTTCGTAGCCGATGTTCTTCTCGACGAGCGTGCAGTCGATTCCGACTTTCTGAAGTTCGGTCCGGACCAACCGCTTCAACTCCCGACCGAAGTCGAGCTCCGCCAGTCGGACGTGCCCGTGGGCGTCGCGTTCGATGACCCCGAGCTGGTTGAGATCCTCGGTATCGACCGAGAGCGCCGCCCCCTCGGCGATCACCGCGACGCCGTCTTCACGACCGTCGAGCCGACGCTTGATGATCGCCCCGACCAGGGTGTCGACCAGCATCGACAGCGGCACCGTCTCGCCGCGGAATTCCTCGGGGACGATGGTGAGCGTCGCCCCCGCGGCCTTGCCGATGCCGAGGGCGAGGTGGCCGGCGGTGCGGCCCATCGCGATCACCACGTACCAGCGCCGCGTGGTCTTCGCGTCGGTCATGAGGTTTCGGACGATGTCCACGCCGACCGCCCGGGCGGTCTGGTAGCCGAAGGTGTCGATCTCGGGCGGAAGATCAAGGTCGTTGTCGATGGTCTTGGGAACGTGGGCGACCGCGATCCGTCCCTTCGCCCGCTCGCTCACGCGGTAGGCGGAATAGGCGGTGTCATCGCCACCGATGGTGACGAGTTTGTCGATGCCCCGGGCCTCGAGACTCGCGATCACGCGTTCGAGATCCTCTTCGCGTCGAGTCGGATTCGCCCGGGCGATCCCCAGCATCGAACCACCTCGGTAATGCATCCGACTGACGTCTTCGATCTCGAGGGGGCGGATCGCGTCCGGATCACCCACCATCAGTTTCGAGAACCCGTCCATCAGACCGAACACCGGGAGACCTTCGAGCCTCGCTCGAATGGTCGCCGCGGCGATCACCGCGTTGATGCCCGGGGCGGGGCCGCCGCCCGCGAGGATGCCGAGCCCGCCGAGGCCTCGATGGCTGTCGGTCGTCATTTGAACGCACCCTTCCGTGTTGCAGGATCGGAGATTCGAAAGTCGGCCCAGGCAGCCGGACCAAGATGCTATCCGGAGCGGATCGAGGACATCGCCTTCTGGATTCCGCGATTCCCTCGATCGCTCCCAACCCGGCGACGATATCCTGACGCCCATGGAACCGGTTGTTTTTCTCGATCGTGACAACACCCTCATCGCCAACGACGGCGACCTCGGCGATCCAGCCCGGGTCACGCTTCTCGACGGCGTCCCCGAAGGCCTTCAACGTCTCCGTGACGCCGGCTACCGCCTCGTGGTCGTGACGAACCAGGGGGGCGTCGCCCGCGGGCGTTACGAAGAGGAGGATGTCGATCGGGTTCATCGGGAGATCGCCGGGCTCGTCGACCTGGCCGCCGACCGCCGCGGCCTCGTCGACCGCTTCTACTACTGCCCGTTCCACCCGGAGGCGGTGGTCGACGCCTATCGCCGCGAGCACCCGTGGCGGAAACCCCAGCCCGGAATGCTTCTCCAGGCCAGCCGGGACCTCGGCATCGATCTCCGAAGCAGCTGGATGGTGGGCGATCAGCCGCGGGACGTGCAGGCGGGCGCCGCCGCCGGATGCCGGACCGTCCTGATCGGGCGCGGCCGTGACGTCGGCGGGGACGTCTCCCCCACCGCGATCGCGAACGACTTCACCGACGCCGTCGACATCGTCCTCGCGTCGGGAAGGCCCCAGCGACCTCGCAGCGAGGCGAGCAGCGAACTGGCACAGCTGAGACGCGCCATCGAGGATCTCAACGAATCGACCCGCCCCCGCGGCACGGGGACCGCTCGGATGATCGGCGCGGGCCTGATGATCATCGCCCCGCTCCCGTTCGTCGCGGGCCTGATATTCCTCGACGAATCGCAGACGTTCTTCGCGTGGATGCTGGTGACCGTCGTGGTGATGCTCGCCGCGATCGGATGCCTTCTGCTGGAGCGGCGATGAGCGACGCCGGCATCGCGAGGGCCTCGCTCGCGACCCACCCGGAGGCCGATCTGGAGGATCCGCGCGTCCCGGAGACGATCGTGGCCGCCGCCCGGGGCATCGCGGAGCGGACCGGCGTCGAGATCGTCGACATCGAATGGCGATCGCGCACGCTGGCGGTCGGGGTTCGCGGACCCGAGATCACCGCGATCGGATTGCTCGCGGAACTCCGCCGGTCGACGGACCGCTGGCATCGCGATCGTGGTGACGGTCCGCTCTGGCAGGACGGCGACGACCGCCGGGGACCCGGCGTTTGAAGCCCACGCCCATCGACCTCGGTTCGATCCGACGGCTCGGCATCCTGATGCCGAACTGGCTCGGGGACGCGGTGATGGCCGAGCCGACGATCCGGGCGATCGCCGACACGGCGCCGCAGCTGGAGATCACGAGTTTCGGGAAGCCCGGCACCCTCGCGATGCTGGCCGGACATTCCGCGATCACGGACGCGATTCCACTCCGCGACGGAGGTCTTCTCGGTCCGTTCGCGGCCGCCCGCGAGGTCCGACGCCACGACCTCGACGCGTTGCTTCTGCTCCGGGGGAGTTTCCGCGCCGGCCTCCTCGGTCGAATCTCCGGGATCCGACCGATCCTCGGATACGCCCGGGACGGCCGCGGTCCGCTGCTCTCGCATCCCGTTCCCGTGGATCGAGGGGACGGCCCCCGACCCACCGTCGACGACTACGCGATGCTGGCCGCGACCGCCTTCGGCATCACCATCGAAGACCGACTCCCGCGACTCGTGACGACCGCCGACGAACGGGCCGCGGCCGATTCGCTGCTCGACGGCATCGAAGGCCCGTCCGTCGCGTTCGTGGTGGGCGGCAGCAAACTCCTGAAGCGATGGCCGACCGAACGATTCGTGGAACTCGCGCGTCGACTCCCATCGAGCATCGAGAACGTCCTGCTTCTCGGCGGTCCCGACGAAGCCGAGTTGCTCGCGACCATCGCGCGCGACGCCTCCGGAACCGAGGGTCCGGCGGTCGTCGATCTCGCCGCCAGAGGTCTGGGACTCGATTCGCTGCGGGGGGTGATCGAACGATGTCTGATCATGGTCACCAACGACACCGGTCCGCGCCACCTCGCGGTCGCGCTCGGTGTTCCGACCGTCGCCATCTTCGGCCCCACGGATCATCGTTGGACGACCCTGCCGGGCGCCCGCGAGCGGGTCCTCGTCGCCCAGCCGTTCCTCCCCGAGGAGCTCGTCGCGGACGATCATCCGAGTGCGTGCGCCGTCGATCGAATCCCGGTGAGCGATGTCCTGCACGCCGTTCAGGAAGCGATCGACGAACCGGCACTCGGGAACGAGGTATCTTCATCGCCATGATCGACGCCGCCCAGGATTTCGGTTGGTACTGGTGGACCTGTTCGGCGGTCGCGTTTCTCGCCGGCAGCCTTCCGTTCGGGGTGATCATCGCGCGGCGTCGCGGCGTCGACATCCGCAAGGCGGGTTCGGGGAACACCGGCGCCACGAACGTCGGCCGCGTCCTCGGTCGGCGGTTCGGCATCCTGTGCTTCCTGCTCGACGCCCTGAAGGGCGCGGTGCCGGTCCTCGTCGCGGGATGGCTCGGCGGACTTCTCGGCGAGACGTCGACCACCAACGCCGCGGCCTGGGGCTGGCTGCTCGTCGCGGTGTCCGCGATCCTCGGTCACTGCTTCTCGCCCTGGATCGGTTTCCGAGGCGGCAAGGGCGTCGCGACCGGATTCGGCGCGGTGCTGGCGATGTGGCCGGTCCTCACGGTTCCCGCCCTCGCGGCATTCGTGGTCTGGGGGATCACCCTCGGACTCACCCGCCTCATGTCGCTGGCCAGCATGGCCGGGGCGATCGTCCTTCCCGCGACGGTGATCGCGATGGCGATCGCGGGCGAAGGGGAATCACTCGGACGATCGATCCCCTATCTGACGGTGACCGGACTCATCGCCGCGTTCGTGGTCTTCCGACACCGGAAGAACCTCGTTCGACTCCGTGCGGGATCCGAACCGAAGGTGAGTGGTTCGAAGCCTGAACGCACGTCGAAGTGACGGCGGCGCCGCCGACCCGGCTGCCACGGCGATGCTCGATCTCAGTTCCCGATCCGATCGGCGAGATCGGCGGCGTCGATCACCGCGACCGGCACGACCAGCGAGGCGGCGTTCATCGAGGAGCCCGGCGTGGCTTCCGCATGACGAGACCAGCTCGACCACGCGTCGGCTTCGAAGGCGGCACCCGGCCGATCGGTCTCGGCGGGCACGAGTCGGGTGGCGGCGCCGGCACCGCGGGCCCCGAGGGTGTTCATTCGAGCGATCACGTTCGCGACCTCGTCTTGAGGAATCACCAACGCATATCGGAAACCCCGCTCCGCGAGATCGATCCGCATCCGCGTCTCGGGGGCGTCGTCGATCATTCCGACGATCGGTGAAGGTTGGAGATCCCGACCACGTCCACGCGACGAGTCGGTGGCGCCCGCGGCGGCGGCTCGAACGAGTCCGGCGGCGAGCCCCCGACCGGAAGCTTCGACGCTCTCGACCAACGTGAGGTTTCGAACCAGCACCGCGTCCATTTCGAGGGCGAGCGCCGCGAGGCGGACCTCGAAGGTCTCGTCCTTCGCGTCCCAGGCGAGGGCCACACCGAACGACGCGAGGTCGGTCTTCATCGGAGTCTCGATCCGCTCGCCGACGGGCGAATCGTCCTCGCTCGGCGGAAGGATCCGCTGCCCGTCGTTCCGACCGGCACGTTCGGCGAGCGCGAATCGTGACACCGCGTCGTCGGGCGATGGCGGGATCACCGACGGACTCGAATCGGATGGATCGATCTCGCTCGGCAGCCACGCCAGCGGGTCGATGCCCCGCCAGTCGATGCGATCGACGATCTGGACGACCACGATGCCCGCCGCCGCGGCGGCCGCGATGCCCGCGGCGACCTGAATGAGCGGACGCCGACGGTTCCGCCGACGTCGTCGGGCGAGTTCCTCGACCGACTTCGACATCATGTCGGTCGGTTCGATGCCTTCCTGATTCAGAAGGCCGTCACCGATCAGTTCACCTCGGGCGATTCGCGCCCGGAGCGGTGCGAGCAGGTCCGGGCCCGCCGACGTCGAGGCCGCGGACTGCATGAGATCGTGATCACCTCGCATCCGGACCAGTCGGTTCGCCGCTTCGTCGTCACCGGCGCGAACCGACGCCAGAAACGAATCGGATTCGTCCTGCGCCATCTCGCCTTCGACGAACCGGAGGAGGTCATCGGTGTCGAGGCCACCGAAACCCAGCGCTTCGATCGCCGGATCGGAATTCGAATCGAAGTTGTCGAGGTCATCAGAGGTCATCGTCGTCTTTTCGTCTTCGAGATCCACCACCGCAAGGCCCGGGTCGAGGGAACCTGCTCGAGACGGGGCCGGTTCCAGACCATACCGTCGGGTGGCTTGCCACCGCCATCGTGATCGAGGCCATCATCGCCGGACGACGCCTCGGCCTCGCCGACGACCTCCTCCAGGAGGACATCGGCCTCATCGGATTTCCGCCCGGCTTCGGGGGCGGAAAGACCCACACACCGCCGCCGACGATCGAGCGTGATCGGGGCGACCGACATGCCGTGCTTCAGATTGGCGAGGTGCCCCGGGCCGGGGCGGATGTCGGTCAGTCGCCGACGTGGCCCATGCGTCCGAGGGCCTCGCGAAGCGCGGCCCGGGCTCGGAACAATCGGCTCTTGACCGTACCGATCGGGGTTCCAAGCACCTCCGCGATGTCACCGTAGTCGAGACCCTGAAGGTCCCGAAGGACCAGGATGGCCCTCGCCTGGAGGTCCAGGAGGCCGAGTCCCACCACGACGGATCGGTGGAGGTCTTTGGATTCGATGCGAGTCGAGGGCTCCGGTTCCCTGCTTCGAAGCTCAAATCCCGAATCTCCCTCCGGCAGCCTTGCATGGCGGCGGAGTTTCTCTCGTCGGAGATGCGAGTAGACGCAGTTCAGCGTCACGCGAACGCTCCAGGTGCTGAATCGGGCGCGGCCGTCGAATCGAGGCAATCCCTCGTACATCCGCATCATCGCGTCCTGTGCGACATCCGCCGCCGCTTCCGGGCGACCGAGCATCCGCAGACACAGGCCGTATATACGTCCCTGAGACCGCTGAAAAAGGGCGTCGAGGGCCGCCTCGGACCCGTTTCTCCATGCCTCGATCAGCTCCTGGTCGGGATCGACGATCAGATCATCGGTGCGAACGGCCCCCAACACGCCCGATCGGCTTGGATCGGGATCGAGGGCCGCATGCGTTCCGCTCGCGTTGTTCGCAATGATCGCGGGGCGGGAGGGGCGATTCTTCTCCGTCGAAGCCTGCTGATCTCGTCGTTTTCGCGCCGCCTCGGACATGAATACCCGCTCAATCTGGTCTGGAAATCGAATCTTCGAATCTGGATCACACTCGGCTGGATCGGAGATACGGAAACACCCGCACCCATTTCCGCCTCGGCAACGGGAGGGATCCGAACGATAGGCTCAAACGCCCGTCCGAAGCACCCATCCGTCCGCACGCACCACCACTCGTGAAATCACCGAGGGAGATAGCATTCGTTACGGAAACCTTCCGAGTCTAGTTCCAAAACCGCTGGGAAACGAACGACAAGATGCAATCCGAGGACAAGAAAACGGTTTCGGACGTTCATGAGGGCTATCGGTCCCCCCTGGAATCTCGCAACGCTTCCGTGGAAATGCGGGGTATCTTCTCGAGCAGGCGGAAGTTCGGATACTGGCGGCGGATCTGGGTGGCCCTCGCGAAGGCCCAGCAGGAACTCGGACTTCCGATCGACGCGGCGCAGATCGAGGCACTGGAACACGCGGTCGACGACATCGACTTCGACGCGGCTGCGGCGCACGAGCGAAACCTCCGCCACGACGTCATGGCCCATGTTCACACGTTCGGAGATCGGGTCCCCGAGGCAGCCGGGATCATTCATCTCGGGGCGACGAGTCAGGACGTGGTCTGCAACGCGGATCTGCTGATCCAGCGGGACGCCCTCGAACTCACGGCGGGCAAGATCGCGAGCGTCATCGATCGACTGGGTCACTTCGCCTTCACGCATCGAGCCCTTCCGACGCTCGGCTTCACGCACTACCAGCCGGCCCAACCGACCACCGTCGGGAAGCGGGCGACGCTCTGGGCCCAGGACCTGCTGATCGGTCTCGAGGAGATCGAAGGCGTCCGCGACGGACTCCGGCTGCGCGGCATGCGCGGCGCCACGGGAACCCAGGCCTCTTTCCTCGGACTCCTCGAACGAGATCCCGAGAAGGTCGCTCGACTGGAAAGACTGGTCGCCGAACGGCTGGACTGGCCCGCCGATGCCACTTGGGCGGTGAGCGGACAGACCTACCCCCGCCTCGCGGATGCGCGTCTCCTGAACGCCCTCGCCCTCGTCGCCGCCGCGATTCACAAATGCTGCAACGACCTCCGGCTGCTCGCCAATCTCAAGGAGGTCGAAGAGCCCTTCGAAGCCAACCAGATCGGTTCGAGCGCCATGGCGTACAAGCGGAATCCCATGCGATGCGAGCGGGCCACGGGGCTTTCCCGATTCGTCATGAACCTCGTCGGCAACGGGCTCGACACCGCGGCGACGCAGTGGTTCGAACGAACGCTCGACGATTCGTCCAATCGACGACTGAGCATCCCGGAGGCGTTTCTCGCCCTGGACGGCGCTCTGGACATCATGGAGAACGTGACCAGCGGACTCGTGGTGCACGAACGGGTGGTCGAGGCCCATCTCGCGGCGGAGCTCCCCTTCATGGCGACCGAGGATCTGATGTTGGAGGCCGCGAAGCGTGGCGGTGATCGCCAGCACCTCCACGAGGTGATCCGGACCGCAAGCATGGAAGCGGCGAAACGCATCAAGCACGAAGGTCACGAGAACGACCTGCTCGACCGCCTGCGGAAGACCCCGGAATTCGCCGCGGTACCGATCGACGACCTCATGGATCCGCAGCGATTCATCGGGCTCGCACCCGCCCAGGTCGATTCGTTCATCACCGATCGGATCACGCCGGTTCGCGATCGGTACGCCGAAAAGATCAACGAAAAGGCGGATCTTAGGGTCTGAATTCGGGGTTCTCGTGACGATGCTCGCCCAAATTCCCCGGAAGCGATCATGTCTAAAAATATCGCGATCATGCGTCCATCTGCAGCGATAATTCAAGAAAAGCCCCGATGGAGCCACTTTCCCGAAGCGGCGATTTTTTGCTCCCTAAATCATAAAATCGCCGTTACTGACCTTGAATCCATCATTCGACCGAAGAAATACCTACATTGGACCGCAACGCCCGTCGGTGGTACCGGATCTTCCGAAGAAGCCCCCACCACCACGACACAGACTGCAAGGAGCGCTTCGCATGCAAGCCTATGAAAACCTTCGGCAACTGATCGATTCATGCCACGATGACGTTCAGAAGGCCGCAGGCGGCAACAAGGCCGCCGGCACTCGGGTCCGCAAGGTCATGCAGGAAGTTCGAGAAGCTGCGAAGCAGCTTCGTGCAGACATCCTCACCGCCCAGAAGGACTGATATCGATCACGGTCCGCACTGCGGAACCGCATTCGATCCAGAAGATCATCAGTGCGAGATCACCGCGACCCCTTTTCAGGGTCGCGGTCTCGTTTTTGCCGAGTCAGAACGGACGTGCACGAGCGGTGTTCAGCACGCTCGTGATCGTTCATCTCTCTGGTCAATCGACTACCGTACGGATTCTCTCTCCCCGCACGGAATCAAGCCTTGCCTGCTGAACCGCTCTTTCCCTACGAACACGTCGATTTCGAGCATCCGATGGCGGATCTCGAAGCCGTCAAGGTGATCAATCCGCACCGCGGCGCCATGATCCAGATCGACGGCGTCGCCACCTGGTCCGACGACTTCGCCGAGGGCGTCGGCTGGCGGGATGTCCGGGATGACGAGTTCTGGGTTCCCGGTCACATTCCCGGCCGCCCCCTCCTTCCAGGTGTCTTGATGATCGAAGCCGCGGCACAGCTCGCGAGCTTCATCCACATCAAGGGATCGCCGCTGAGTGAAAGTTCATTCCTCGGGTTCACACGATGCGATGATTGCGCGTTCCGAGGCGTGGTGGTTCCCGGCGATCGACTCGTCATGCTCGCGAAGAGCATGTCGCGAAATCGACGACGCTTCGTCAGTCGGTGCCAGGGATTCGTCCGGGGCAACCTCACTTTCGAGGTCACGGTCACCGGAATGCAGGTCTGATCGTCCCGTGGTCCTCGGGACATCGTGCAGGACGCCGTTCACCGCATGAGCCTTCCGCCGCTTCGATTCAAGCCGATCCTGAAACCCCGCGCGTGGGGTGGTGATCACTTCGACCGCCCCCCGGACTGGAGCGGCGGGGACGAGGTGATCGGCGAATCCTGGATACTCGCCGACCTGCCCACGTCGATCCTCGACGGTCGATCCACCGTGGAGAACGGGCCCCTGGCCGGGCGATCCCTGCATGAACTGCTCGCATCGACCCCCGACGCGATCCTCGGGTCCGCCGCACCCACCGTGACCGGTGGCTTTCCACTCCTCGTCAAGATCCTCGATGCCGGCCAGAACCTCTCCGTCCAGGTTCACCCGACTCCCCGCTACGTCGAGGACCATCCCGATGCCGCCGTGAAGACGGAGACCTGGTTCGTCCTCGAAGCAGGACCGGACGCCGTCGTCTACCGGGGACTCCGGCCGGACGTGGATGCGGATTCGCTTCGAAGCGCGATCGCGTCGGGGGCCGGAATTCTCGATCTTCTCGTGAAGATCCCCGTCGCCGCCGGCGACTGCATCCACCTCCCGAGCGGCACCTGCCACGCCCTCGGCGCCGATGTCCGGGTCGTGGAGATCCAGACGGCCAGCGACACCACCTTCCGGGTCTGGGACTGGGATCGCAACGATCCCGCTCGCCCCCTGCAACTCGACGCGGCGATGGCGTGCCTCTCGTTCGGTGCCGCACCGACCTCCCCCGCGGCGGTGATCCGGTGCTCGGACACGCCGGCGGTCGAGGCGGATGGCGTTCGTCGTCGCCGGCTCTGCACGGCCGGCGAGTTCATGATCGACCACCTGGATCTCGACGCCGGAACGCATCCCGTCACCATCGGATCCACGCCCGTGATCCTCGTCGGAATCGAAGGCGATCATTCGGTCGTCGATACCGACGGTCACCGCACGCGACTCGCCGCGGAGGACGCGGTGCTGCTTCCGGTCAGCAACGCTGCCCCGCGGATCGAATGTGATGCGCCGGGCCGCGTGCTCCTCGTGGAGCTTCCGGCCACGCCGGGCGTCCGGCTCGCATGACGCCCACCGGGAGACATCCGGGCCGAGCCGCTTCCCGCTCGTCCGCGCACTCGGTTCCCCTGATCGCGATCCTCGCACTGCTGTGCACGGTGATCCACCCCGCTTCGGCGACCGACCATGTGATGGCGCCCGGGGATCCCTGGCCTTCGGCGACGGAGGTCGCTCCGGGGGACCGGATCCTGCTGACGCCCGGCATCCACCAGAACGCCGGACCGCTCACCCTCTCGGGAACGTCCGATCGCCCGATCCGGATCGGTTCGGTCGACCCCAGTCAGCCGTCCACCCTCCTCGGCGACCGCTGGAGCCTCGACGTCCGGGGTGGATCCAATCTCGAGATCTCCACGCTGATGGTGATCTCCGGAGACTCCGGGGCCGTTCGGATCCGCGGCGTCGCCGACGCCCCGTGCCGGAACATCGAGCTCCGGAACGTCTTCATCACCCCGACTCCGGGGGTCCTGGTCCCGGTCGGGATCGACGCCGACGGCGTCCATGATCTTCGCCTTCTCGATCTTCGAGTCGCACTGTGGCAGCGGGCCGCGATCGAACTTCGAAACACCTCGAAGGTCCGCGTGAATCGACTGACCCTGCAGGGTGACCGCCGGGCTTCGGCCGGCATCCGACTGAACGAGGGCGTGCGGGACACTCGAATCGACAAGAGCGCCCTGCTCATCATCGGCGG
>NZFT01000020.1 GCA_002690755.1 Phycisphaerae bacterium | reverse complement strand
AAGCTGGCCCCCGCCCCCGCGGCGGCGCCGAGCCCCGCCCCGAGCCCCTCGCCGGTGGNCCCCACCACCGTCGTCAATCCGCCACCGGTCGCCTCGAGTTCGAAGTCGGGGACCTCGGCGGTCAGCTCGGTTTCGAGATTCATCGCCTCCTCGCCCGCATCGGTCGCGAGTTCGGGACTGAGCAGGTCCTCGCTCTCGGGCGCATCGAGCATGTCCTGCAACGTCTCGTCGGGCAGGATCGAGAGGTCGAGGACCACCGCGGCGGGCACCGCGGCGGGCGGCAGTTCCCGATGGGTCGACCAGAGCCAGACCATGACCGCGAGATGGATCGGCAGGGAGACCGCGAGACCGAGCAGCAGGAGATGCACGCGACGCTGCCGAAGCAGTCGACGTCGCTCCTCGACCAGGTCACGGATCCGATCGGTCAGGTGCGCAGGATCCATGCTCGGATCGGGATTCGAACCGGCCGGCGTCGCGGAGTTGGAGTCGTGTTCTGCCATCCTTGCTCGCACTCGTGGATCGTGACTCATTATGGGCGGATTCCACGTCGACCGTGCGATTCCATCCGGGAACCTGCCCGATCGAGTGGATTCCTTCCTCCCTGAATACGTCGGGGGGTCGGCGATTCGATCCACCAAACTCAAAACTCGTCGGTCCCCTTCGGTTGACCGCGACCGTCGTTCGGGGGGACAATCACGGCTCCCGTCCCACCCGCACCCGCCGGAGCGCCCCCCCCATGTCCTCCACCCCGAGCCGCGTCATTCTCAAGATCAGCGGCGAGAGTTTCGCCGCCGCCGGCCAACTCGGCATCGGATCCGACCAGCTCACCCACATCGCGACCGAGATCGCCGCCGCCAGCCGACTGGGCGTCCAGATCGCGGTGGTCTGCGGCGGTGGCAACATCATCCGCGGCGCGACCCTCGCGAAGGACGGCACGATCGACCAGTCCACCGCCGACTACATGGGCATGCTGGGGACGGTCATCAACGGGGTGGCCCTCAAGGAGGCCCTGGAGCGACAGGGCGTGCCCGCCCGGGCGATGTCCGCCATCAACCTGACCGCGGTCGCCGAGCCGTTCATCCGCCTCCGCGCGATCCGCCATCTCGAGAAGGGCCGCGTGGTGATCCTCACCGCCGGTACCGGCAACCCGTTCTTCACCACCGATACCTGTGCCTCCCTCCGGGGGATCGAACTCGGTGCGGATCGACTCCTGAAGGCCACCAAGGTCGACGGGATCTACGACGCCGACCCCAAGAAGAATCCCGAGGCGGTTCGATACGACCGCCTCACGTTCGCGAACGCCATCGAAAGCCAGCTCGGCGTCATGGACCTCACCGCGCTCACGATGTGCATGGAGCACGAGCTTCCCATCCAGGTATTCGACTATCAGGTCGCGGGCAACATCGCCCGGGCGGTCGGCGGGGAGACCGTCGGCACCCTGGTCACCACGAGCTGATCGGAAGCGTCCCGGACGACGGTCGGCCTTCGCCGTACAATCGAGGGTTTCCGCGACAACCCCCCGCGACAACCCCCCGCGACGACCCCCCGCGGATCAAACCGAGCGCCCACGGGCGATGGAGACCAAGGCATGGACATCGACGAAATCCTTCTCGAGTGCAGCGATCGGATGGACAAGACCGTCGACTACCTCCACCGGGAACTCCGAGGCATCCGCACCGGACGCGCGAACACCGCGCTGCTGGAATACGTGAAGGTCGACTACTACGGATCGCACACCGACCTCCGCGAACTGGCCGGCATCTCGGTCGCGGAGAGTCAGCAACTCCTCATCAAGCCGTTCGATCCCGCCTCCAAGAACGAGATCATCAAGGCGATCGAATCGGCCGGCCTCGGACTCAACCCGCAGGCCGAAGGTGCCGCGATCCGCGTGAGCGTGCCCGCCCCCTCCGCGGACCGCCGCAAGCAGCTGGTCGGTCAGGTCAAGAAGATGGGCGAGGATGCCAAGGTCGCCTGCCGGAACGAACGGCGGGACGCGATCAAGGGGATCGAACAGACCGGCGCCGCGCAGAAGCTCTCCGACGACGACGTCAACGGCTCCAAGGAGGAGGTCGACGCGGAGACGAAGAAGCACACCGCCCGGATCGAGGATCTGGTGACCAGGAAGATCACCGACATCGAGGACGTGTGACCCTCGACGTGCGTCTCCGTGACCCGACCGCGGACGCGGGCGTCGCCGCTCCGGCACGACCCCCGCATCCCGAGACCGACTGGAGCGAACCGTGCATTGTCCGTTCTGCGAATCGACGAACACCCGGGTCTGCGACTCACGTCCGGTGGAGCGCGGTTCCTCGATCCGCCGTCGCCGCGAATGCGAGACGTGCGATCGACGATTCACCACCTTCGAACGGCTGGAGAAGACCCGCCGGCTGATGGTCGTGAAACGCGACGATTCGCGGGTTCCCTTCGATGCCGAGCGGGTGCTTCGCGGAATCCAGGCCGCCTGCGGCAAACGCCCGGTGGCCGAGGACGTCAAGATCGAACTGGTGACCCGGCTCGAGGACGAGCTGCACCGGGAGTTCGACCGCGAGGTGCCGAGCGAGGAGATCGGTCGCCGCGTCGCCACCGCGCTGCGAGGCATCGACCAGATCGCCTACATCCGCTACGCCAGCGAGTACGAGCAGTTCCGGAGCGTGGAGGACATCGCCGATGCCGTCGACGAACTTCGCCAACGCCCGCCCGAACTCCCCAACCAGACCCCGCTCTTCGATGAATGAGGACGAGTGAGGCCCCGCCTCAATCGTCGAGTCCGAGTTCGTCGAAGAGGTTTCGGAGCCAGGGAAACTGCGCGGGCGGCAGTTCGCCCTCGCCGGGCAGGAGAATCACCGCCGCGGTCTCGCCCATTCGGATCGGGACGTCGGGACCATCCTCGAGAATGATCCGCACCGGAAAACGTTGCGCCAGCCGGACCCAGTCGAGCGTCGGATCGATGCGCGGCAGGTCGGTCTGCGGAATGTCGCGACCGTCGGCCAGATCGATCGCCCAGCCCACGCCCTGCACCACGCCGCGCCACCGTTCCGACGGTCGCGCCATGAGGTAGACCTCGACTTCGTCGCCGACATCGATGAAGGAGAGGTAGGTCTCCTTGAAGTTGGCCATGACGTACCACACCGATCCGTCGACCAGGGCGAAGACCTGACGACCCTCGTTCGCATACTCCCCCACCGTGATGTTCAGATTGGTCACGTATCCGTCGAGCGGACTCCGGACCGTGCAGTAGTCGAGGTAGAGGCGGGCCTTCGCGACCGCCGCCACGGCGGCGACCCGACGAGCGTTGAGTTCGGCCGGATCGACGCCGGTCGCCCGATCGCCCATCGATGCCGCATCGGCGCCGCTGGCCTCCACCATGTTCACGTCCCGCTCCACCGCGTCTTCGGCGGGAATCGCCGCCGGCAGGTCGTCGAGATCGCCCAGTGCGGCGACCGCCACCGCGAGATCCGCCTCCCGCGCCGCGATGCGGGCCCGGGCGGTGGCGACCGCCGCGTCGAGCGCCTCGGCGTCGGACGCCGCCTTGTCGACCTGGTCGGGCGTCACGAAACGCTGGGACAGGAGCGGGCGGACCCGATCGAGGTACTGTCGGGCGTAGACCGCCTCGGCTTCGGACTCGACCAGCAACGCGGCCGCCTCTTCCACCGCGCGCTCGGCCGCGACGACCCGCGCCCGGAGCGCGGTGATCTCCATCTCGATCAACGCCAGCGCCGCCTCGGCGTCGGCGAGGTCCGCGGCGTAGGGTCGAGGATCCACCACGAAGAGCACCTCGCCCGTCCGCACCGGCTGGTTGTCGACGACCCGCAGATCGACGATCGGACCGCTCACATGCGGCGCGATGCCGATGGTGTTGGCCCGGACCGCGGCATCCAGGGTCCGTGGCTGGATGTCCAGCGAGATCGCGATCAGCAGCAGGGATGCCAGTCCGGACAGCACCATGAGCGGTCCGAGGACGACCCCCACCACTCGTCGCCATCCACCTTGCGGGGATCGCACCGATCGGAACTGGGGCGCGGAATCAACGGACGATTCGGGTTTCGAAGTCGAAGGCGGCGTTGAATCCGACGTGGAACCCGACGTCGAGCCCGACGTCGAGTCCGGCGCGGCATCCGGCGACGACGACGTCGATGAAGCGTCTGACGATGTTGTCTTCCCGGGCTCGGCCATGAATGCTCGTCGTGGATTCAGGTCAGGAAGAACACGTACCAGAGGCACGCGGAGATCGCGGTGAAGACACCGAGGTGGGCGAAACCGCGAAAAAGCAGATGCTGTTCGATGCCCGTCCAGGCCAGGATCTGACGAACCACGAGCATCCCCGCCAGACCGCCGATCGCCGCGAAGATCCATCCGGGGAAGAAGGCGCCCCCGATGTCGATGATCGGATCGCACCCGCCCAGCAACATCACCGACAGGATACCGACGACCGTTCGGAGGCGGCGATCGGGACCTGATCCGGGATCGGGCGAATACACGGTCACGACGTGATGATACCGTGCACGCGGCCCGCCGCTCGGCGGGCGTCATCTGCGGTCGGCAGAACGGAGAAATCGAATCGTTTCGATCAGGAATCGTCGCTTGGAACGCCACGCACCCCGCCGACTTCTCCGGCCCGAGGGACGTTCCTGTGCGATGGTGCTCCTGATCGCGATGATCGCCATGCCCGGCTGCCGGACGGAACGTCCCTACGCGGACGTCGATCTCGACGCGATGGTCTCGAACCGACCCGACCGCCCCTGGCGTCCCGACCCCGATGCGGCGAGCGTGCAACCCTTCGATCGATCCGACGGTGACGACGTGGCCGAAGCGACTTCGAACGTCCCGGACGCCCGGGCGTCGATCGCGCCACCACCATTCCGCGGCGAGACCACGTCCCTGCTCCGATTGATCGACTTCGCCCTCCAGCATCGTCCCGAGACGCGGGCGGCCTGGGAACGGGCGCGGGTCGCCGCCGCGGAACTGGGGATCGCCCAGGGCGCGTGGTATCCGGTGATCGGCGTCGAAGCCCAGTTCTACTACACGCGGATGATCTTCCCCGCCAACGGCTTCGCGTTGGAGGCGGATCAGACCGCCCTGATCCCCCAGGTCGCGTTGAACTATCTTCTGCTCGACTTCGGTCGTCGGGAAGCGGACGACGACGCCGCGCGGGCGGGGCTCTTCGCCGCCAACCTGACCTTCAACCGGGCGTTGCAGCGGACGATCCGGGAAGTGCAGATCGGGTATTTCAATCTCGATGCCGCGCTCGCCCTCAACGAGGCCGCGGGACGCAACGCCGATCTCGCCGAGACCGTGCTGGAAATGGTCGAGGGTCAGCTCGCGGTCGGACTCGCGACCGCCCCCGAACTCCTCCTGGCCCGGCAGGAGATGGCGAGAGCTCGTTTCGAGGTCGAAGCGACGGTCGCGAAGATCCTTTCCGCTCGTGCCAGCCTGCTCGAAGCCTGCGGGGTTCCCGCCAATCTTCCGATCAAGATCGCTCGAATCACCGAACGCGACCTTCCGGAAGCCCTCGACTACCGCGTCGACGACGTGATCGACGTCGCCCTCCGAGGTCGCCCCGATCTTGGCGCCGCGATCGAGAAGGTCCGGGAGGCCGCCGCCGGCGTCCGTCGGGCGGAAGCGGACTTCCTCCCGGTGGTCAACGGCTTCGCGAGCGCCGGGATCGAATGGACGGAGTTCAAGACCGATACCGACAAGATCGTCGAAGACGGCACCACCGACTTTCCCTCCGACACCGTCACCTCGCCGATCTGGAACGTCGGGGTGTCCGCGAGCTGGATCATCTTCGAGGGATACATCCGCGAGAACGCGGTCAAGGCGGCGAGGGCGGAACGGCGGGCCGCGGAAGCCGACCTCGAGGCGCTCCGCCTGCAGGCGATCGGCGAGACCTGGGGCGCCTACTTCAGGGTGCAGGCGTTCCGACGCCAGTACGACTTCGGCGTCGCGCTGGTGGAGAGCAGCGAGGAAGCGTTCGCCGGCGTTTCCGCCGCCTATCGCGAGGGACTCGCGACCATCACCACGCTGGTGCAGGCCGAACGTGATCTGCAGGAATCCCAGGCGACGTTCGTGAACGCCCGCGCCGACCTTCTGACGGCCGCCGCGGATCTCGCCTTCGCGGCGGGAATCGAAATGGGCCGGAACACGACGCCCCTCGGACCCGCGCGTTGACCCCTTCGGTCCCGACCGCCGCGACGCCGCGACGTCTCCCGCCGGTCGGATCGTTCGCCTGGGCCGTGGACGTCTGCGGGCAGGCGATGCTCGACTGGCGATCGGGACTCCGGCCCCTCGCGGTGTTCATCGCCTCGGCGGCGGGGCTGATCCTCGCCCTCGCCAGCGCCGAACTTCCGGGCGGCACCATGCCGGCGCTGCCGGTGCTTCTGGTGACCGTCGTCCACCACTCCGTGGCCCTGCTCCTCCGCCGCATCATGGTGGTGATCGTGGTGATCGCGACGAGCCACGGTCTGCTCGGTGTTCTGAGCGATCAACCGTGGGTGCTGGTGATCATCGCGTTCGCGATCGCCTTCATCGGGTTCTACCTGCTGGCTCGAGGCCTCGATCTCCTCTCCTACCTGCTCGCGATCCTCGTACCGGTGCTCTTCGCCTGGCAGTCCGCCAACGGCGTGGTCGACGCTCATTCCGCCTGGATCGAGTTCCAGCAGCTGATCATCGGTCTGCTGGTCTCGGGCACGCTGGGCATCCTCTTTCTCGGCGATCGCCTCGAGCGCGGGCTGCGGGACCGGCTCTCCAGTGATCTCGAATCGGTGGGAACCTCCCTGTTGAAGCCCCTCGACGAGGAATACGGTGACGGCTTCCTGACCTGGGACGCCCGTCGATCCGCCTCGCTGGAGACCCTGCTCCACGGGATTCACCGGGTGCGGGGCCGGAGCATCGCGACCACCAACCTCATCCTCGCGGGCGACTGCGTTCGATACCTCCTGGGCATCAACCGCATGCGACTCGCGCTGCTCGAGCACGGGCGACCGGTATTCTTCCTCGAAGGCGTCGCGGGGTCACTCCCCGATTCCCGCGATCGACTCGGACGTCAGTTGCTCGAGGTCTCGGCGGCGATCCGGGAGAACCGCCCGGCCGCGTCGATCCCCGGCCTTGCTTCGTCGGCGCGACGATTCCGCAGCGACTGCCGCCGACTGGTCCTCGACCCGCCGGAGGGTACGCCGGTGATGCAGATCTCCTTCATCGCGGCGGCGTCGAGGGCCCTGACGGACATGCACCGCATCGCCCGCACGCTGGTCGCCACGACCGGACGGACCCGCGCGATCCCGGCGAGCCGGCTTCGCATGCCCCGTTGGAATCAACGATCGGACTGGAACATCGGAACCGTCCTCCGCGAACTGTGCACGCATCCGGACGAGGCCGGTCTGGCCTTCGCGATCAAGGGCACGATCGCGACGGGCATCGCGTTCACGATCGCCTCCGTCTACGACCAATGGGCCGGTGCCGGCGTGTTCCTGCTGATGACGATGTTCCTCAGCACGGTATTCCAGGGCTCGCTGCGTGCCTCGATGATGCTTCGAGCCGTCGGTCTCCTGCTCTCGACGATGGTCAGCCTGTTCACCATCACCACCGTGTTCCCGAACCTCGGATCCGTCGGCGGATATGCGATCTTCATCGCGATCGTGCTGCTCCCGGGCGGCATGATGATCGTCCAGCCAAGGTCCGCGGCGGCCGGTCTCAACTATGCGATGAGCCTGTTCTACGTCTTCACCACGAACGCCCGGCTCGAAGTCGGACTCGAGCTGGTCGACGATCGCTTCATCGCGGTCGCCGGGGCCTCCCTGCTTCCGTGGCTGGTCTTCGGTCTGGTCCGGCCGACCTATGCGCGGGACCGGATCGAAGCCTGCTTCGCGACCGCCATCGGTTCGGTCCGGCGGTCGATCGAATTGCCGCTCCTGCCCGCGACCGGAGACGACGCGGCGGAGATCCAGTCCCTCGCCGACAGCCTCGCGGCCCTCACCATGATCCGCACGATGACCGACAACGCCGCGATCGAACTGGTGGACGATCCCGAGCGTCAACGGATGAATCGTCGTCTCGTCGATGAGGTCGATCAGATGTTCGTTCTTTCCCGCTTCTACGTGCGGACCGCGTTCCTCGGCGAGGGGGTCCGCGTTTCGCGGGTCGAAGCCGACGTCCTGACCAGCCTGTCCGACATGCTGACCGCCACGCACCGTCGACTGTCCGGTGCACGTCCCCGGCCCGAAGACGCCTCCGCGACGGATCGGGCCCTCGCCGCGCTGACGGCCCTCGACGCCTCGATCGAGGATCGCATCGCCGGTCACCGCACCGGGGACGGGCTCCGACTCACCCTGGTCCACCTGGTGATGCTCCACGATCTCGTCGCGGGGCTCCGGGACTTCGACCGGCTGCTCGAGGCGCGGACGCGACTCCTGGAGACCCGGTCCCTGATCAGCCTCGGTGACGGCTGATCCCCCGCGACCGATCCCACCACCGTTCCAACCCCCCGGGTCCCGCGACCGCACCCTCGACCGGTACACTCCGAGTCTCGATCGACCGCACCCCTTCGCGAGCAGGAGTTCACCATGCCCCGCATCACGCTTCCCGACGGGAGCGAACGCCAGTTCGACGGTCCCACCACGCCGGCCCAGGTCGCGGCCGACATCGGCCCCGGTCTCGCGAAATCGGCGCTCGGCGCGATCATCGACGGAACGCTCGCGGACCTCGACACCTCGATCGACGCCGACTGCGAACTGGCCCTGGTGACTCCCAAGACCCGCGACGGCGAGATCGATGAACAAGGCCTGTTCCTCCTTCGCCACTCCGCCGCTCACGTGATGGCGGAGGCGATCACCAATCTGTTCCCGGGCGTGCAGTTGGTCTACGGTCCTCCGGTGGAACAGGGCTTCTACTACGACATGGCGTTCCTCGACGGGTCCTCCATCTCCAGCGAGGATTTCGAACGGATCGAAGCGGAGATGAAGCGGATCGTCAAGGAGGACCGGCCCTTCACCCGCTACGAGATGCCGCTCGCGGAGGGCATGGAGAAGCTCGAGGCCGAGGGATCGAAGTACAAGATCGACAACGCTGAACGGGCGGCCGAGGCCGGCTCGAGCGAACTGTCCTGGTACGCCACCGGCACGCCGGGCACCGACTGGGAGGATCTCTGTCGAGGTCCCCACGTTCCGTCCACCGGGCGGATCGGCGCGTTCAAGGTCATGAACCTCGCGTCGAGCTACTGGCACGGCGACGAGAAGAGCGATCGACTGACCCGGGTCTACGGCATCGCGTTCGCGGACAAGAAGCAGCTGAAGAAACACCTCCAGCTCCTCGAAGAAGCCAAGAAGCGGGATCACCGCGTGCTCGGCAAGCAGCTCCGGCTCTTCCACATCGACGAGCAGGTCGGCCAGGGCCTCGTGCTCTGGACCCCGAACGGCGCGGTCGTCCGCCAGCAGCTCCAGGACTTCATCGGCGAGGAACTCCGCAAGCAGGGCTACGACCAGGTCTTCACCCCGCACATCGGGAAGCTCGACCTGTATCGCACCAGCGGTCACTTCCCCTACTACCAGGAGAGCCAGTACACCCCGGTCATCGACCGGGCCCAGCTGATCGAATTCGCGACCGAAGGCTGCTCCTGCAGCGACCTCGCCAACCGGATGGACGAGGGCGAGATCGAGGGCTATCTCCTGAAGCCCATGAACTGCCCGCACCACATCCGGATCTACGCGAGCGAACAGCGGAGCTACCGGGAACTCCCGGTGCGCCTGGCCGAATTCGGCACGGTGTATCGCTGGGAGCAGTCGGGCGAGATCGGCGGTCTCACCCGGGTCCGCGGGTTCACCCAGGACGACGCCCACCTCTTCTGCCGCGAGGACCAGATCGCGGATGAAGTCCGCGGCTGCCTCTCGATCGTGAAGTTGATCTTCAACACCCTGGGCATGACCGACTATCGGGTCCGGGTCGGCACTCGGGATCCCGACTCCAGCAAGTACGTCGGCGATCCCGCCAACTGGGACAAGGCCGAGGAGGCGTGTCGCAACGCGGCCAGGGAACTCGGGGCCCCGTTCAGCGAGGAACCCGGCGAAGCCGCGTTCTACGGCCCGAAGATCGACTTCGTGGTCAAGGATGTCATCGGCCGGGAATGGCAGCTCGGCACGGTGCAGGTCGACTACAACCTGCCTGAGCGATTCGATCTCGAATACATCGGCGCCGACAACGCCCGGCATCGACCGGTCATGATCCACCGCGCCCCCTTCGGTTCGATGGAGCGGTTCGTCGGCGTGCTCATCGAGCACTTCGCCGGCGCGTTCCCCTGCTGGCTCGCCCCCGAACAGGTCCGCGTGCTCCCGATCAGCGACAAGAGCGCCGACTACGCCGCCGAGGTGCTGTCGAGCCTGAAGAAGCTCGGCATTCGAGCGACCATGGACGACGGGGCCGAGCGGATCCAGGCCAAGGTCAAGGTCGCGGCGAACATGAAGGTCCCCTACCTCGCGGTGGTCGGACCTCGGGATGCCGAGAATCGTGAAGTTTCGATCCGGGCCTTCGGGGTCGACCGGAACCTCGGTTCGATGGGCCTCGACGACTTTCTGGAGACCGTGTCGACCGAAAGCCGGACCCGAGGCGAGACGAGGCTCGTCGATCGCTTCGAGACGGCCGAACCGGCCGAACCGACGACGGCGAACTGACCGCCCCGAGTGCGGCACCTGGGTCCGATGGAGCGGCCGGACCTGACCGGAGCCGAGCCGGACCGAGACCGATCCGCCCACCCCGGCCCGGGACGCATGGCGATTCCGGGGAAGCCGGTCAGATCGTCGTGGTGATCCCGTCCAATGGCGGATGAACCGCCTCGAGGCGACTCCGGACGGGGTTTCGTCTTGATCCTCGGATTCTGCCGATGTAACGTCCACGTCTGGGAGTTCGATCGTTCGGANTCCNNNTCGCGATGANNGGCCGNCTGGCGGCCTCCCCCGGAACCGCTGCTCCATGCACGAATCCGTCCGGNCGATCTCATGACCACGCCNCGCGTGTCNGTGANCCCGGCTTTCATCGCGTGTGACGTCTTCCNGATTCACNTGCGCCCCCGAACGTGCGAACCGTTCGANGGGTGTCTCTCGCTTCAGTTCGCTTGAAGGGATTTCCACCATCGCCATTCGACGCAGAGGATTCCGCCGCGAAGACATGCGGCCCACCGGGCCCCGCATGAACGAGCGGATCCGCATNTCGCCGGTCCAGCTGATCGACGAGAACAATGAGAACGCGGGGGTCGTCGAGACCCACGAGGCGCTTCGTCGCGCTCGTGACCTCGGCCTCGATCTCGTGGAGATGAACGCCGACGCCCGTCCACCGGTCTGCCGAATCATCGACTACGGTCGATTCAAGTACGAGCAGTCCAAGAAGGACAAGGAGCGAAAGGCGAAGACGAAGGTCTCCGAGCTCAAGGAGGTCCGCCTCGGTCGGTCGATGAAGATCGACCCCCACGACATCGGGATCCGCATGAAGCAGGCCAAGAAGTTCCTGCTCGAGGGACACAAGGTCCAGATCGTGCAGCAGTTCCGGGGCCGTGAAATGGCGCACCGGGAACGCGGGTACGACCGGATGCGCGGGATCATCGCCGATCTCGAGGAACTCGGAAAGCTCGAGACCGAACCGCGGATGGCCGGTCGCCGGATGTCCGTGATCCTCGGACCCGACAAGCGGAAGATCGAGGCCTACCGACGCAAGATGGAGAAGGAAGGTCGCAAGACCGAGGAGAAGGACGAGGAACTCGCGAAGCAGATGGCTGCGATCGCGGCGGCCGACGCAAAGGCCGAAGCAGCCCCGCCCGAGCCCGAGGTCGACGCCACCCCGGAAGCCACCCCGGAAGCCACCCCGGAAGCCACCCCGGAAGCCACCCCGGAAGCGTTGAAAGACTGATCCGCGGTACGTCGAGGCATCTCGACGAAGACCCGTGAAACACCATCGCCGCACGTGCTCCCCGGGAGTGCGTGCGGCGATTTGCTGCCGGACCGATGGCCGGTGGTTCACATCCGCCTGACGACGCCCGGTACACGATCCAGGGTGTCCGATCGCGCCCTCCGAACGCCGTCGGATCCGTCGACTCCGTCTGGATCATCTTGATCATCTTGATCATCTTGATCATCGGGCGAGAAGATCCGGAACTCGACGCGGAGGTCGACGACATGCTTCACGATCGACCCTCGAGATCACGTTGCGAGCGCAAGAAGAAACCGTGCCCGCCTCGCGGCGGACACGGTCTCGAGCTCTTCGAACGCCGGTGCGTTCCCGTTCTGATCAGCCGCGACGACGACGCGAGGCGAGGCCCGCGACACCGAGCAACGCGATCGCGCCCGGAGCCGGAATCACGCCCGCGACGGTGATCATCGCACCATCGTTGTTGGTGGAGACCACGAGGTCGTCGCCGAGCAGCACGTTGTTCGCGCCGTAGCTGTACATCCGGGCCTCGATCACGAGTGCCGTCTGGCCCTCGGCGATGGTCCACGAGTGGGACGCCAGGGTCCAGACGCCACCTTCGCCCGCGTAGTCGCCGGAGCCGGACGCGGAGCCGAAGTAGGTGGTGATGTCGTCGTTGGAGGTGTAGTGGCCCCAGAGACGTCCCTTGCCGTCGTTGTCGACGCCGTTGGAGGCACCCTTCATCCACATGGTCGCGGTGACGGTGTCACCTTCGGAGAGGCCGGTGACCCAGGCAACGTAACCCTGCGGCGTGCCGCTGACGGGGTCTTCGATCATGAAGAGGCTCGAGCCACCCGCGTACGGGTCAGCGGTCGCATAGCCCCACTCGGAGAGGTTGCCGAAGGAGCCGAGGATGGCCGGGGCGGACGTGTCCTCCCAACCAGACGATGCAACGATGTCGGCCATGGCCGACCCAGTAAGTGCGGCCGCAACGGCAGCNGTGACAAGCAGATTCTTCATGGTGATCTCTTCTTCCTTGTTCGACGTTCGGAAACACGGGAGTTCTGGGGACCTCCGAAAGGGACGGAAGCCATCGGAAGTGTACCGGTACGCCCCACCCCCTCAAACCATGACTTCCCGAAAGAATGCAGAACCTTGCGCAATAGAAACTCGGCCATTAAATTCTCGAATTATCGGAACTAGAGACTATCGGTCAGTTTTTATGCGTATTATTCACCCTTTAATGCGATGATTTGACATATCAATTCTTTTTGTGCATATTGATGCCATGCGCAAGCACCAACGACACACCCTCATCGCAGAACTGCTCCAGCAGCATTCGATTCGTACCCAGCGGGCCCTCGTCGACCAGCTGGCCGAGGCCGGGATCTCCGCGACCCAGACCACGCTCTCCCGCGATCTGACCGCGCTGGGCGTGGTCAAGACAGCGTCCGGGTATCGGCTCCCGGGGCGGGACCAGGTGCCGGTTGCGCCGGCCGCCACGCAGCTTCTCCATGAGCTCGTCCGGGCCGTCGAGATCGGCGGAACCATGATCGTGCTCCATACCCCCCCCGCGCACGCCGACGCGGTCGCACTTCAGCTCGACGAGCTCAGTGATCCGGATCTGCTCGGCACCATCGCCGGCGACGACACCGTGTTCGTCGCCACCAGATCGACCGAATCGGCGGCGCGGCTCGCCGGCACGCTGTTCGGCCACGAGACGCCGGAACGAGCCTGAACATGTTGAACACCGTCGTGATCGGCGCGACCGGCTACGCCGGCGCAGAACTCGTCTCCCTTCTCCTTCGTCACCCGTCGACGACCCCGGTCGCGCTCATGGGCTCGTCCCGTACCGTCGATGCGAACCGTGATCTCGCAGACCTTCACCCACGCCTTCGNGGCGGCCCGCCCTTGCCGGTGCAACCGCTCGATCTCGAAGTGGTCCTCGCCCTCGAGCCGGACGCGGTGTTTCTCGCCACGCCCCATGAAGCAAGCGTCGAACACGGTGGATGGCTCCACGACCGAGGCATCCGGGTGCTCGATCTCTCCGCGGCGTTCCGACTCGAATCCGCGGCGGCCTACCGCCGACACTACGGGTTCGATCACACCCGGCCCGACCTGCTTGAGACCGCGGTGTACGGACTCGTGGATCTGAATGCGTCGATGATCCGCAACGCGTCGCTCGTGGCGGTTCCCGGTTGCTACCCGACCTCGATGCTGCTGCCGGTGCGACCACTGGTCGATGCCGGCCTGGTCGACACCTCCGATCCCGTGATCGTCGACAGCACCAGTGGCGTGAGCGGCGCCGGCCGGGCGGCCCGCCCGCACACCTCCTTCTGCGAAGTGAGCCTGCAGGCCTACGGGGCCTTCGATCATCGCCACCAGCCCGAGATGGCCCGGCACGGCGCGGTCGACGTCCTCTTCACACCCCATCTCGGGGCGTTCGACCGCGGGATCCTCTCGACCATCCACCTGCGTCTGGCCGAAGGCACGCGCGAGCCCGACGTTCGACACGTCCTCTCGACGATCTACGCCGATCGCCCCGGGGTGAACCTCCTTCCCGCCGGAACGTGGCCGTCGGTCGCGGCGGTCCGCGGGACCAACCGATGCGACCTCGGACTCGTGGTCGATTCGACGCACGAACGCCTGATGGTCTCGAGCGTCATCGACAACCTCGTGAAAGGGGCCGCCGGCCAGGCCCTGCAATGCCTCAACCTCGCCTGCGGACTTCCGGTCGACCTCGGCCTGACCGCCGACGTTCCGGCGGTGGCGGTAACCCCATGAGGCATGAAGACGATCGGAAACCGTTCGTCGCACCGACCGTGGTCAAGGTGGGCGGTGCGCTCCTCGACGACCCGGCGGCACGATCGGACTTCCTCGATCGGTTCGCCGACGCCTTTCGGTCCGGCACGCCGCTCGCCCTCGTCCGTCCACGGTGGCGGCGCCGCGGTGGATCGACACCTCGACCGCATCGGGGCCGAGACCGAACGACGCGACGGGATCCGGATCACGCCGCCGTCCCTCATGCCCGAGATCGCCGCGGTGCTTTCGGGCCGGGTTTCGACGGAACTGCTCGCCGACCTCCGACGACGGAACGTCAGGTCGACCGCCCTGCGCCTCGCGGACGACGAGGGCATCGTGGTGGAGCGCCTCAAACGCGCATTCGATCCCGGTTCGGTGGGAACCGTCACCGGCGGGCGGGCGACGCTCTTCGACGAGATCATCGCCACCGGCCGGGTTCCCGTGATCGCCTCCATCGGGATGCTCGCCGACGGCACGCCCGTGAACGTGAACGCCGACGACGCCGCCAGCGGACTCGCCCGGGTGCTCGACGCCCGAGCGTTGTTGCTGCTCACCGACGTTCCCGGGGTCCTCGACGAACGCGGGACGGTCATTCGACGACTCGAACCGGCCACGGTCGATCGCCTCATCCGGGATGGCGTGATCGCCGGCGGAATGATTCCGAAGGTCCGCGGCGCCGTCGACGCGGCGACCCGGTCCGGCTGCCCGGTGGTCATCGGCGGCTGGTCCGACCCCGCGGTGCTCGCCGACCCGCTCGGCGAGACGACCGTCGCCACCATCGTTCCGCCACCGACCCGATCACCCGCCGTCGAGATCGTCCCGACCGCGTCCCACGTCTCCCTTCAGAAATCTCCATGAGCCTCTCCACCTCCCTGACCCGCCCCGGATCCACCGGACCCGACCTTCCGACCGTTCCGAACGACCTGCTCGCGATCGGCGATCTCGACGGCTCGACGATCCGCGGGATCCTCGATCTCGCGGTCGACCTGAAGCGCGATCCCATCCGGTTCTCCACCGCCCTCGCCGGCCGGAGCGTCGCGCTGATCTTCGAGAAGCCCTCGCTTCGAACCCGGGCGAGTCTCGAAGTCGGACTGCATCGCCTCGGCGCCCAGTCGGTGGTGTTCGACCAGCGGGACTCGCCGCTCGGCGAGCGGGAATGCGTCCACGACCTCGGCCGCAATCTCGAACGCTGGTTCGACGCGGTCGCGGCCCGCGTGAACCGACACTCGATCATCACCGAGCTGGCGGACTGCTGCGACGTTCCGGTGGTCAACACCTTGAGCGACCTGCATCACCCCTGCCAGGCGCTGGCCGATCTCCTGACCCTCCACGAACGAGGAATCCCGCTGGAACGGCTGCATCTCGCCTTCATCGGTGACGGCAACAACGTCTGCCGTTCGCTCATCGAAGCGGTCGTCGCGACCGGCGGTCGGATCACCGTCGTCGCCCCGCCACGACACGGACCATCGACCGAGGTCGTCGCGACCGCGGAACGGCTCGGCACCGTCACCGGCGGGCGCATCGACGTGACCGATGACCCCGAGGCGGTCCGCGGCGTCGACGCGATCTACACCGACGCCTGGATCTCGATGGGCGAGGCCGAAGATCCCGAAAAACTCGAGGAACTCACGCGCTTCCGTGTCGACGAGCCGCTCATGAGCATCGCCGGGCCCGATGCGATCTTCATGCACTGCCTCCCCGCCCACCGCGGCGAGGAGGTCGTCGACGGCGTCATCGACGGCCCGCGTTCCGTGGTGTTCGATCAGGCCGAGAACCGGCTCCACGCCCAGAACGCCTGGTTCGTCGCCCGCCTCTCCTGACCGGTCTCCCCGCTCGATCACGCTTTCCAGAAGGACTCCGATGACCAACGCTCCCAAGAAGATCGCCCTCGCCTACTCCGGCGGACTCGACACCAGCGTCATGATCCCCTGGCTCCTCGAACACCATCCCGGCTGCGAGGTCCACGCCATCGTCGGCGACGTCGGCCAGGACCCCGCGGAACTCGTCGGCATCGAGGCCAAGGCGATCGCCAGCGGCGCCGTGCACTGCGAGGTCGCCGATCTGACCCGGACCTTCCTCGAGGAATACGCCTTCCCGATGGCGATCAGTGGCGCGGTGTACGAGGGCCGATACCTTCTCGGCACCTCCATCGCCCGACCCATCATCGCGAAGGCGCAGGTCGATTACGCCCGCCGGATGGGTTGTGACGCGGTGTGCCACGGATGCACCGGAAAGGGAAACGACCAGGTCCGCTTCGAGAGCACGTTCGCGGCCCTCGCCCCCGACCTCCGGATCATCGCGCCGTGGCGACACTGGGAGATTCGAAGTCGGGAGGAGGCGCTCCAATATCTCACGGCCCGCGGCATCGCCTGCAGCGCGAGCCTCGAGAAGATCTATTCCCGGGACGACAACATCTGGCACATCAGCCACGAAGGCGGTGAGCTCGAGGATCCGTGGAACCCGCCACCCGACGACGTGTGGACCCGGACCACCGACCCCCGCCACGCCCCCGACGCCCCGGGATGCGTGACGATCCGATTCGAGGCCGGACGTCCGGTCGCGCTGGACGGCGAGCCGCTCGGAGCCGTCGAACTCCTCACCGAACTCAATCGACGCGGCGGCGAGCACGGCGTCGGCCGGATCGACATCGTCGAGAACCGTCTGGTCGGCATGAAGAGTCGCGGCTGCTANGAGACGCCGGGCGGCACCATCCTGATGGAGGCGCTGCGAGGACTCGAAGAGATCGTGCTCGATCGCCGAACCCTGAGACTCCGGGAACGGCTCGCCCACGACTTCGCCGATCTCGTCTACGACGGACAGTGGTGGACGCCGGCCCGCGAGGCGATGATGGCGTCCTTCGCNTCGATCGCCGGCCGACTCGACGGTGACGTCGAAGTCCGCCTCTCCAAGGGGACGGCGGTCACCACCCGACGACGAAGCCCGAACTCCCTCTACTCCGAATCGTTCGCGACCTTCGGCGCCGACGAGGTCTACGACCAGTCGCATGCGGAGGGATTCATTCGACTCTTCTCGCTTCCCAGCCGGATCGCGGCGATGCAGTCCGAACTCGGGAACGGAACCCCGGACCCGATCACGGCGGGGGCGGAATCTTGAGCGGCTCCACCGACGCGGCGGTCGTCCCGGAGGCGGTCTGGAGCGGACGCTTCAGCGGGCAGGTCCATGAACTGTTCAAGCGGTTCAACGATTCGCTTCCCTTCGATCGCCGCCTCTTTCCCGAGGACATCGCGGGATCCGCGGCCTGGGCGCGGGCGTTGGAACGGGCCGGCGTGCTCGACCCGGTCGAGCTCCGCCATCTGGAATCCGCGCTCCAGTCGTTGCATGACGACGTCGCGGCCGATCCCGCGATCCTCCGCGACGCGGACGACGAGGACGTCCATTCCTTCGTGGAGCGGAACCTCGTCGAACGGGTCGGGGAGCTGGGCAAGAAACTTCACACCGGCCGCAGCCGCAACGATCAGGTGGCGACGGATCTCCGGCTCTGGACGATGACCGCGCTCGATGCACGCATCGACGAGATCCAGGCGGTCGTCACCGGCCTCGTCGACCTCGCCCATCGCGAGCGAGAGACGGTGTTCCCCGGATACACCCATCTCCAGCGGGCTCAACCCGTGCTCTTCGCCCACTGGTGTCTCGCCTACGTCGAAATGCTGCGTCGGGACCTCGGCCGGCTCGCGGAGGCCCGCGTCCGGACCGCGGTCTGCCCGCTGGGCTGCGCCGCGCTCGCCGGCACCGCCTACGAGATCGATCGCGAGACGCTCGCGGTCGATCTCGGCTTCCGATCCGCCTCGGCCAACAGCCTCGACGCGGTGAGCGACCGCGACTTCGTGCTGGANTCGCTCTCCGCGATCGCCCAGACCTCGATCCATCTCTCCCGCCTCTCCGAGGACCTCGTCTTCTACAGCTCGGGCGAAGCACGACTGATCGAACTCCCCGACGGGCTCTGCTCCGGTTCCTCGATCATGCCGCAGAAGAAGAACCCCGACGCCCTCGAGCTCATCCGCGGAAAATGCGGCATGCAGATCGGTCGGCTCGTCGGCGTGATGACCACCATGAAGGCGCTGCCGCTGGCCTACAACAAGGACATGCAGGAGGACAAGGTCCCGCTGTTCGACGCGATGGACGAACTCTCGATCTGCCTCCGGGTGCTGCCTCCGCTGCTGGAGGGAATCGTGGTCCGCCGCGACGACGCCCGGGCGGCCGCGATCGGCGACTTCGCCAACGCGACCGAACTCGCCGACCATCTCGTCGCCCGGGGCGTTGCTTTTCGCGACGCCCACCACCAGGTCGGACGACTGGTCGCCGAGGCCATCGAACGCGGCCTGCCCCTCGAGGACCTCTCCCTCGCGGACATCCGGAACCACGCTCCCGCCGCCGATGAAACGGTCTTCGTCGATCTCACCGTCGACGCGGCGATCGCCAAGCGGAACGCGGNNGGCGGTACCGCGCCCGCCCGGATCGCCACCCGCCTCGCCGGATTGCAGACGCCCGCCGCACCGGAACGACCGCTCGGTGAAATCGACGTCCGGAAGGCCACGGTGTCGGACCTCACCGAGATCAAGCGACTCGTCGATCTCTGGGCGGACGCGGGCGAGAACCTTCCCCGCAGCGAGGAAGAGATTCTGCACTCGATCGGGGAGTTCGCGGTCGCCACCGAGAACGGCGTGGTGGTGGGATGCGGCGCGCTCTGGCTGTACACCCCGACCCTCGCCGAGATCCGTTCGGTGGGGGTGGATCCGTCCTGTCACGGCGGCGGCGTGGGCNGTCGGCTGATCGAGCATCTGGCGACGATCGCGAAGGATCTCCGCATCGAGCGGGTCTTCGTGCTGACCAGGGTGCCACGCTTCTTCGAACGCCTGAAGTTCCGAACGGTCAGCGTCAACGGCCTGCCCGAGAAGATCCTCAAGGACTGCGCCCGATGTCCAAAGAAGCACGACTGCGACGAGATCGCCATGGTGCGGACCACCTGGCCCGAACCAACCTGAACGGAGGCCGTCATGTCGACCCCCCACCGTCGCGCCGACATCATGATGCCGTCCCGCCTGCCGTCCGGGTTCGCCGCCGCGACCGCGAAGGTCGGCATCCGAAGCGGCGCGGGCGACGATCTCCTGCTCCTGGTGGCGGACCGTCCCTGTGCCGCGGCGGCCGTCTTCACCCGGAATCGCTTCGCCGCGGCCCCCATCACCCGCTCCCGTCGACATCTCGCGACGAGCGGCGGCGTCGCCCGCGCCCTGCTGCTCAACGCGGGCTGCGCGAATGCGGCGACCGGCGATCGCGGTGACCGGGATGCGGCGAGCAGCGTGCGTTCGGTCGCGGACGCCGTCGGCTGTCCGGTCGAGCAGGTCCTCGTGAACTCCACCGGCGTGATCGGTCGACCGCTGCCCATCCGGTCGATGATCGCCGCGATTCCACGCCTCGCACAGGCGACCCGCGTCGATCACGTCGACGCGACCGCCCGCGCGATCATGACCACCGACTCGGCGCCCAAGGCGGTGGAACGCACCGTCCCCGCCGCGAACGGCGGCGTCATCCGGATCGTCGGCGTGGCGAAGGGCTCGGGCATGGTCCACCCCGACCTGGCGACGATGATCGGACTGGTGCTGACCGATGCCGAGGTCGAGACGACGACCCTCGCGGACCTGCTCCGGGATTCGGCCGACCGGTCGTTCAACCGGCTGAGCGTCGACGGGGACACGTCGACCAACGACTCGGTGTTCGCCCTGGCGAGCGGGGCCGCCGGTGCGGCGGCCGATCCAAACGCCTTCGCGGACGCGGTCCGGTCCGCGTGCCTCGAACTCGCCCGCATGATCGTGGCCGACGGCGAAGGGGCCAGCCGGGTGCTTGAAGTCGAGGTCACGTCCGCGGCGACGTCGGAGGAAGCGCGGGAGGTCGCCCGCACGGTGGGCGGCAGCCTGCTGGTCCGCACCGCCGTCGCCGGCGGTGATCCCAACTGGGGGCGGATCATCGCCGCCATCGGCCGGACCTCGGCGCGTTTCGAACCGGACCGAATTCGCGTGGAGGCCAACCTCGTACCGCTCTTCGCCGATGGCGGGCCGGTGGCGGATCTCGACCACGCGGCCGCCCGGGCCTTCGCCTCCGAACGCGTCCAGATCCGCATCGACCTCGACGCCGGCGACGCCCGGGACACTCACCTCACGTGCGACCTGACCGCCGAGTACGTGCGAATCAACGCGGATTACACGACTTGAGGCGACGGACGCAGACCCGGCTGCGATCCGGACCACCCCGAGGATCCGAGTCCGCCGCGTGAAACGAACCGACCGCGTCAGAATCGCTTGTGGGACGGGCGGGACGTGGATGATCCGGCCCCCGAGATCGCCCGGGCGACCACCAGGTCCTCGGCGGTGGTGACCTTGAGATTGCGTTCGCTTCCTTCGACGATCATCACCGGCTCGCCGAGTCGCTCGACCAGCATCGCGTCGTCGGTCGCCCCTTCGAGATCCGATTGCGCGTAGGCCCGGCGGATCAGATCCACCGTGAACACCTGCGGCGTCTGCATCCGCCACAGATCGGTTCGATCCACGGTGCCGACGATTCTCCGCGCCGAGATCTGATGACCGATTTCCGGGGTCTCCTCATCCGCGCCGATCCCGAGGATCGAGTCGACCGTCGCATCCCGCTCCGCCCCCTCGACCACCTGATGGTCGCCGCGCTTGAGCGTGTCGCGCACCGGAACGCCCGGAACCACCGCGTTGAAACTGCTCGCCGCTTCGAACACCCGAGCGATCAACGCCTCGTCGACCAGCGGCCGCGCCGCGTCGTGGATCGCCACGTGGGTGCAACCCTCGGGGACGGCCTCCAGCGCATTTCGGACGGTCTCCCACCGTTCGAGCCGGCCGCCCGCGACCACCTTGCCGCCGAGAAAACTGAGCTGCGGTCCGTATCGGTCCCGGAACGCGTCGAGATCCTCCGGCGGGCCGGCGACGATCACCGCGTCGACGTCGTCCCGCTTGGTGAAGGGTTCGATCGATCGGAGGAGCAACGGTCGACCACCGAAGTCCTGACCGAGCTTGTCGCCTTCGCCGAATCGACGACTGGCGCCCGCGGCGGGAATGATCAGGGCGCATCGCATGGCGTGACCTCCGGGGCGTTTCGGGTTCGAACGGTCATCGATCGTCGGTCTCGGAGGTCGACGCCTCGTCATCCTCCGCGTCCGATGCCTCCACGATCACCGGTGGCGGCACCACCGCCCGAGGTCGTGCGGTGTACGCCGGCTCCGTGAACGCCAGCACGGTCACCGCCGTACCGTAGGCCGCGCTGCGGGGGAACACCCGGTCGTTCCAGGTCCCGTCCTCGTCCCGGACCGACATCAACAGTCGGTGGAGCCGGTCCCGCCAGGCGCCGCGTTCCATCTCGGGCAGTCGCTCGATCGCCTCCGCCGCATACCCGTGGGCGTAGAAGAAGTAGTACGGCGCCACGCCGTAGGGCGCGACGTGGGTGCCGGTCTTCTGCTTCCGCTTCAGGAGCTCGTCCCAGTGCGTCACGAATGCGGCGAGCGCCTTGCGGATCGCGTCCTCGTTCTCGACCCCCGCGTCGTTGCGGACCGTCTCCACCGCCAGCATCCGGCCCATCGCGCCGGGAATCATCTCCGGAGATTCGCGGGTCTTCCGCTGGGCCGAATAGGCGACGACGCCGTCCTCGCCGATGGTGAGATCGATCGCCTTCATCGCGCGATCCCGCATGCCCGCCTTCACCGGAAAGCCCTGACGCTCCGCTTCGACCAGCACCTGGATGCCCGGTGGCGTCATGAAGGGGCTGGTCCCGCTCGGCGCGGCGAGCGGGCCGCGTCGGGCGTAGTTCCAACCACCGACGCGGGGAATCTCGATCGCGGCGAGCCCGTCGAGATAGAACCGGATCGCATCATCGTGGGCCGCGGCGGCGTCCTCGGGAACGAAGCCGCGCTCCCGCATGGAGAGCAGGAAGTCGCCCCCGTAGATATAACCCCAGCCACGAACGTCGTACCCGCCGCCGTACTCGGGATTCATGTTCGGATGTCGGGTCGAATCGACCACGAATCGACGGGCCCGTTCCAGCGCCTCACGTCGATCCACATCCGCGTCGCATCCAGGGACCCGCAGCAAGGCGTCACCCACGATGGAGGTGCCACCCACGCGGTAACCGATGGGAATCACGCTTCGCCGTCGTCCTCGTCCCTCGATCAGCGACTCGGGATCGTCGTCGGTGGCCGAGACCCGGTAGACCCCCTGGTACGGCCACTCCGCCCGAGTCGGCCCCTCCTGTCGCTTCAGCAGGAAGGCGACGGACGCGAGAACCGCGGCGTCGACGTCTTCGGATTCCACCGCGGGCGCGTCTATTTCCGGGGGCGGCGGCGGGCTCGCTTCCGCCACGATCTCCGGCGACATCCGGGTTTCGTCGGGTGTTTCGTCGGCCTGGCCGGAAGCGGCCGAGACGAGGACGAGGCTCAGAAGACCGATGACGAGGGGGTTGCTCATGCTTCGGACCCTACCGGATTTTCCGAGCCACGGATCGACGATCCCGCCGACCGAGGCCCCGAACCCCGGCGTCACGCGTCCGCGGCGTCCGACGCCTCATCATCGCGGGTCGGTGCGAAGAGATGAACGTACATGTCCTCGGCGTAGGGATGCGTCTCCGGACCATCGAATCCGGACACGCCGGGGAAGTCCGATGGAACGTCGGTGGGCGTCCGCAGTACGAGAAACGACGCATCCTTCATGTTGGCACGACATCGGGCGACCAGATCGAGCAGCCGCGCCCTCGAGGCGTCGTCGTCCCACAAGGCATAGGGCGGATCGAGGAAGACCAGGTCGCAGTCGCGCGGGGCCTGGGCCAGCGCCGCCGGCCCGAGGGCATCTGCGCGGACCACGGTCGCCCGGTCCCGGCATCCCAGCTCGCCGACGTTGAACTCGAGGATGGAAGCGATCCGGGTGTTCAACTCGACCAACACGACCTCGCGGGCGCCGCGGCTGACCGCTTCGAGCCCGATCGCGCCGACCCCCGCGAAGAGATCGAGCACGACCGCATCGTCGCACCACCCCCGAAGGAGATTGAACACCGCTTCCTTCACCCGGGCCGTGATGGGTCGGGTGGTCGACGCATCGGGCGGACCTTCGAGAATGCGGGAACGGTATTCGCCACCAATGATCTTGATCATTCGAACAGTATCCCGGGAATCCCCCGCCACCACCAGTTCGGCCGATCCGAAGCGACTACCCTCTGCCGCCATGCCCGATCTCGATGCACGACTTCCGAGCAGCCTTCAGGCCCTCTCCGAGACCCGCCGGCTCGGCTCGGACGTCCCCAGCCTCGTGGTCCGACCCGAAGGCGCCCCCCTCGGCGGCGACCGCATCCCCTTCCTGCTCTGGATGCACGGTCGGACCGCGACCAAGGAACTGGACCCCGGCCGCTATCTGCGACTCGCCCGGGCCGGAATCGGCGCGTGTGCGATCGATCTTCCCGGCCACGGCGAACGCGGCACGCCGGAGGACCAGCGACCGGAACGGATTCTCGATCACATCGAGCGGGCGATCGACGAGATCGACGAGGTGCTCCGGGATCTCGGGGGCCTCGGCTTCGATCTCGACCGGGCCGCGATCGGCGGCATGTCGATGGGCGGCATGGTGGCGATCGCCCGTCTGTGCCGGCCCCACCGCTTCCGGGCGTCGGTGCTCGAGGCGACGAGCGGCGACTGGTCGGTCCAGCACCAGCGACAGTTCTTCGACCACGAGGCCACGGCCAGGCTCGATCCGATGAACCACCTCGACCGTTGGCGGGAGATTCCGGTCCTCGCGGTCCATTCCAAGGCCGATGCGTGGGTCCGCTTCGATGGTCAGGCCCGTTTCCTCGAAGCCCTGCGAAGCCGGGCCGAACGGCCCGAGTCGATCGAGATGCTGGCCTTCGACACGACCNGCGCCCCGCACGAACACCTCGGCTTCGGCCGGTGCACGAACGAGGCGAAACAACGCGAGACGGATTTCCTGGTTCGACACCTCGGACCGGCCGCGTCACTCGATGGGTGAACGCCCCTGCCAGATGCGGGTGCCGTTGCCGGAGGCGACCACGCGGTCGATGAACGCCTCGTATCCGGCCTTGAATGCCGCGTAGTCCTCGTCGAAGTAGGTCGCGATGATGTCGCGCCCCGTGTTCGGCCCCAGCGTTCGGCCGAGAATCCCGGCCCGACGATCCGCGTCGTAGATCGACGAGGTGATGTGCCCGTCCACCGCGTCACCGACGAGCTTCACGAGTCCGTCCCGGTAACGGCCCTCGCGTCCCTCCACGAGATAGTGCACGAGGACCCAGAGCTGCGCGTAGTACGTGAGGAGTCCGCGTTCGCTTCCCGCCACGAAGTACTGGGGCGGTCGCGCGATGAGGTCGTCGAGATCGATCAGTCGGTTCCGATACCGCGACGATCGAAGCTGCCCGTAACGCTCGAGATTCCGCCAGGGCATGAAGATCGGGGCGGCGTCGCTGCGGCGGAATCGGTGGCCCTCCGCGTAGGCGGCCAGACCCTCCTCAAGAAACGCGGGAAGCGGGTGCCGGAAGACGCTCTGGGTGTACTGATGCCAGCCCTCGTGCGCGAGCATGCAGAGCGTGTCGTATCGACCGATGTCCCAGATCACGCTTTCCGCGTCGATCGTGTAGCCGCCCCGCTCGATGCCCAGATAGAGATTCGCGCCGCGGCGGAGTCGCCACTTGGTCCACGCCGCCCACTCCGGGCGGGTGCCGAACACGAAGGTGCTCATCCGTTCCGTCGGGGCGTCGAGCGGTTCCGAATCCGCTTCGGGGGACAACATCGTCCGGTAGTGGAGCAGTGCGGTTCCGGTGAAGACCGGCATCGCCTGACGAAGCCGTCCCTCGGGAAGCGTGAGGTGCAGCAGGTGGGTCGGGGTCGTGACCAGTTCGCCTTCGTAGCCCCCGAAGCTCCAGGGTTCGGAGGTCGAGACCTCCTCGAAGGTCGAAGGATCGGCTTCCTGCGCCGGCAACGCCGGGATGGTGTCATCCACGTCGATTCCGGCTCTGGCGGCGGGCCGCGGGACCGGTTCGGGGTCCGCATCGCAGCCCGTGAATCCGACACCCGCCAGCACGAAGGCGAGCAGTCCAACGCCGACCGGTGCCGCGAAGGTGATCCAGCCGGTTCGGTGCTCGCATCTCTGTTTGGGGTCGAGGATCATGCCCCTCAAGTCTAGCCGCTGCCTGTCCCGGCCGGAAAGACTCGGTTCGAATCGACGCCCGGGAACCCGATCCTCCGACCGCAGACGACGACCGCCGGATCCGAACCGATCAGGCGGACTCCGATGTCAATGCAGCCATGCCCGCCTCGGCGGCGGCGAGATCCGCCTCCGCCTCGACCAGCTTCCGCCGGGTCTCCTCGACCATCTCCGGCTTGGCGTTGTTCACGTAGCCCGCGTTGCCGAGCTTGCCCTGAAAGCCGGCGACCTGCTTTCGTTTTCCGTCGATGGTCTTCTGAAGTCGCTTCCGCTCGCCTTCGACGTCGACCGCGTCGAGCAGGTCCGAGATGAGGAGCTGGTCACCCTCGAAGGGAAGTGGAATCGCCCCGTCGGGGGCCGCCTCGAGCCCACCGACCTCGGCGAGCCCGGCAAGCGTCTCGACCACGCCGTCGGCCTCCTCGATCAACGCCAGCACGGAAGCGGACGCATGCAGGGTGATCCGCCGCTTCGGTTTCACCTGCCGCTCGCCCCGGAGGTTCCGAATCGCGGCGACCAGTGCCTGCACCCGCTCGAACGCCGCCTCGGCCTCCGGATCGTGGAGGGCGTCCGCGATGTCGGGCCACGCCGCGATCGCACACCGATCGGCGGGTGGGAGCGACAGCCCTTCGATGCCCGTCGAACCGTCTTCGCCCCGGATCCCCTCGAGCCGGTGGAGATGCGGCCAGAGCGTCTCGGTGAGGAACGGGCAGACGGGCTGGAGCATGCGGAGAATCGAGTCGAGCACCGCGTGCAGNCGCCGCTGCTGCCCGAGATCACCTCGAACCGTCGGCTTCACCGCCTCCAGATACCAGTCGCAGAAGTCGCGCCAGACGAGGTCGTACATCGCTTCGGCGTACGGGTTGAACTGATAGCCGTCGATCGACGCCGCGACCAGCCGCTCGGTCCGGTGCACCCGCGAGACGATCCAGCGATCCACCAGCGAAGGCGGGCCGTCGCCACCGGCCTCCGCCGGCGACTCGAGATTGGAGAGCCCGAAACGAACCGCGTTCCAGAGCTTGTTGCAGAAGTTCCGTCCCGCATCGAATCGACTGGAGGTGTTGCGGGCGAGCGGGCGTTCGTCGTCGGATTCGACCTCGCCGGTGGCCACGCCGTAGGAGGTCACCATCTCCAGCGTCGGATCCTTCGGCGACTTCTGGACCGGGGCGGAGACCTGATAGCCCGCGGCGTTCCGCACGAACGCCGGGGTGAAGGTCTCACCGCTGTGCGGGCAGACCAGGTCGACCGGCATCCGGACGTCCTGGCTGCCGGTCGAGAGCTGGGCGAGCGTGAACCGCATCGCATCCGCGCCGTGGCTCTCGATGATGTCCCGCGGATCCACGCCGTTGCCGAGGCTCTTGGACATCTTCTGTCCGTGACCGTCCTGGATCATCGCGTGGATGAAGACGTCGCGGAACGGAAGCGCGGCCTCGAAATACCGGTTGAACATCACCATCCGGCTGACCCAGAGCGTGATGATCTCCCGCGCGGTGCAGAGCACCGAACTCGGATTGAAGGTCTCGAGCAGGCGGTTCCCCTCGGGAATCGCCTCCGCGTGCGCCGCCGGCTCGGGCCAGCCCATGGTGGACAGGGGCCAGAGGGCGCTCGAGAACCAGGTGTCCAGCACGTCCGGATCCTGTTCGAATCCGTCGGCTTCGAGGGCGGACACCACGGCCTCCGCATCGTCACCCAGCGTCGAAGGGCGGGGCACGCAGACCGTCTCCTCGATCGTCCCGTCGCCGAGCATCCGCACGCGATGGGCGCAGCCCCGCGTGGTCCAGACGCTCTCGGTCGCGATCATCTCGTCACCCGCATCGCGGGCGACGTCGCGGATCGATGCATCGGCGTCCTCGGCGGCGACGATCCGGGACCACACCGGAATCCGATGCCCCCACCAGAGTTGCCGGGAGATGCACCAGTCGCGGATGTTCTCGTGCCAGTTCCGGAAGGTCTTCGCGTACCGATCGGGGAAGAACCGAAGTCCACCATCACCCGACATCGGCGGGGCGTCGGCGGCCTCGGCCCCGTCCGCGGCGTCGACGCCGCGCTGATCGGGATCCATCGATCGCAGGGCGCTGCCCGCAAGCCGGTCGTCGGTGACCCGGACGTACCACTGGTCGGAGAGGTAGGGTTCGATCGGAACGTGACTTCGATAGCTGTGGCCGACCGCGTGCTCGTGATCGCGAACGGATTCCAGCTGACCGTGATCCTCGAACCAGGCGACGATCGCGGTGCGAGCGTCCTCCCGGCGCAGGCCGACGAAGCCGCGGGCCTCTTCCGTCAGGCCGTCGGACCAGCCGTGTTCGGTGGAGATCGAACCGTCCGGAGCCATGACGTTCACCACCGGAAGTTCGTGCCGGAGACCGATCTCCCAGTCGTTGGGATCGTGCGCGGGCGTCACCTTCAGAAAGCCGGTCGCGAGCGCCGCCTTGGGGTCGTTGATCGCTTCGGGGCCGAGGCCCAGTTCCTCCGCGACCGCGGTGGGAAGCACCACGTAGTCGTCCTCCACGATCGGAACGATCCGATCCGTGATCGGCACCCGGACCGAGCGTCCGCGGAGACCGGCGGCCCGGGGATCCCGTGGATTGATCGCGATCGCGGTGTCGCCGAGCATCGTCTCGGGACGGGTGGTCGCGACGGTGACGAAACCGTCGCCATCGGCGAGCGGATACCGCAGGTACCACATGTGCCCGGGGACGTCGCGCATCTCGACCTCGTCGTCGGCCAGCGCGGTCCGGGTCGCGGGGTCCCAGTTGACCAGACGCTTGCCGCGATAGACCAGTCCGTCGTCGAAGAGCCGGAAGAACGCTTCACGCACCGCGTCGGCGCAGACCGGATCCATGGTGAAACGGGTGCGGTCGAAATCGCACGAACATCCCATCTCCGAAAGCTGTTCGAGAATCGTGGTCTCGTATTCGTCCTTCCAGGCCTGGACCTGTTCGATGAACGCCGAGCGACTGAAATCGGTGCGACGCTTCCCCTGTCGAAGCAGTCGCTTCTCCACCACGGTCTGGGTGGCGATGCCCGCATGATCGGTGCCGGGCATCCAGAGGGTCCGGTCGCCCTTCATCCGGTGGTAGCGGACCAGCACGTCCTGAAGCGTGTTGTTGAACGCGTGTCCGAGGTGGAGCGCCGCGGTCACGTTCGGCGGCGGGATGAGCACCGAGAAGGCTTCCTCGACGGATCCGCCGGCGTCGGCGGGTTCGGCGTGGAAGTCGCGGTGCCGCGCCCAGGCCTCGCGGACCTCGGGCTCGGAGGCCGCGGGCGAGTACGATTTGGCGAGCGTTCCGGCCGAGGTCGGCGTCGCATCCTGGCTTCTTGGTTCTTCCATGATTCCGACAGTCTACGAATCCCCACGCCCCTGCTGGGCGGATCAGGTCCGACTTCGCCGGTTCTTCGCGGGACCGACGGTCGCGTTGGTGGTGCTGATGACCGCTTGTGGTGGCGACGCCGAGCCCGCCCCACCCCCGTCGACGGCCGGGGCGACCCTTTCCGCGGCGGCTCGTGACGCCTCGCTCGACGCGATCGAGCGGTGGCTCGCCGCCGGCCGGGCCGACAACGCCGAGACCATCGCCCGCTCGCTCGCGAACCGTCTTCCCGAAGACCCGGTGGTCGATGCCGCCCTCGGCCGGACCCTGCTGATGCGAAGCGGCGAGATCCGCGAGGCCTTCGGCGACGCGGCGGCCACGGCGATCGCGGCGGACGCGGCGACCGCACTGGAACGCGCGGAAGACGGCGGGCGGGTCGATGCCGAGACGCGTCGGAACCTCGGACTGGCCCTCGAAGGCGCCGGCCGGCTCGACGCGGCGATCGAGGCGTACCGACGCGTCGGTCCCGCGGATCCGGTCGCCCGGCTCTATCTGGGGCTCGCCCTGCTTCGGGCCGACCGTCCGGAACAGGCCGCGGAGATCCTTGAACCACTCGCACGCACGCGACCCGATGACGGCTTCGTCCTCGCGGCGCTCGCGGAGACGAGTTTTCAAAACGGCGATTCCGAGACCGCGTTTGCGCGACTCGACGCCGCGGTCCGCCTCGCTCCGGACGAGCCGGGGATTCGAATCCGCCGCGCCGCCCTGCTGCGACAAGCCGGCCGGGTCCGCCTCGCGGTCGAGTCGCTCGCAGCGCTGCCCGCCGACGTGCGCGACCGCCGCGACGTGGTGCAGGAACTCACCGCGGGATGGATTGCCCTCGACCGTCCCGGTGATGCCGGGGACGCCTGGGCGGCGCGAGCCCGCCGGGCCCCGGACGATCTGCCCGCCGCCATCGAGGCGGCCCGTTGCTTCGATGCCGCCGGTCGCGCCGAAGACGCGGAAGCCTGGCTTCGCATCGCCGAAGACACCGCACCCGGTGACCCACGGGTCGCGAAGGCCCGGGCCGAGCTGGGGCGGTCGACGGACGGACCGGAGACCTGAAGCGTGCGATGAAGGCGATTGAGGGGTTTCCGCGGTCGGCGTTCAATCTCGTCCGACTCGCGCGGCCGAAAGGTCTCACCCGCCGGCGTCCCCCGGATCCGCCGACGCCGGGTTCACCGAAGGTGTCTGCCACCGTCGATGGGAATCACCACCCCGGTGCAGTACGTCGCGTCGAGCAGGAGCGATCGAACGAGTCCCGCGGCTTCTTCCGGAGTTCCGGCGCGACCCAGCGGCACGCGTTCGAGATACGACTTCCGTCGCGATTCAGGCCAGTCCTCCGGCCAGCCCACCACGCCGGGTGACAGTCCGAAGACCCGTACCGGTGCGATTTCGACCGCCAACAGGCCGACCATCGCCTCCACCCCGGCCTTCGCCACGAGATACGGCATCGCGTGCGGGCGGGGTCTCGACCATGCGTGGAGGTCGCCGAAGAGCAGAACCGCAGGCGAGATGCCCGCGGTCAGCGCGGGCCGGAGTCCCTCGACCAGCCGGGCCGGTCCCGCGAGCTGCGCGGCGGCGTGATGGGTGAAGTCCTCGGCCTTCGCCTCCGACAACGGCGTCTCGTCGAAGGGGGATCCCGCCACCACCAGTGCATCCAGCGGCGCATCCCCGATCGAAGCGACCACTCGATCCACGGCATCGGCATCCGCGAGATCGAGCGCATGACACCGGGTCACGCGTGGCGACGACTCGTCCGAACCCCGAATGACCGGATCGATCCGATTCGGATCCCGGGCGGTGAGCTCGAGGGACCAGCCCAGGTCCAGAAAGATTCCGGCGACCGCGCGGCCGACCCGGCTCGTCGCTCCGATCACCGCGATTCGCTTCGTAGGCGGTTCGATGACGGTCATTCCGCGACTCCGGGGGTGAAGCAGGATCCATTCATGCGTCGTGGCCCTCGGACCCGGAGCCATCGCGATCGTCGTCGGAATCGACTTCCGCCTGGCCGCGTCGACGCCCGCCCTCCCGCCAGGGGTCGAGCGGCGAGCGGGCTCGAGGCCGCTTCGAACGACCGATCTTTCTGCGGCTCCGGATGCGCAGGGCCGCCAGAAGCGGTATCAGGAGCATCACCATCACCGCCACGAGCAGGAAAAGAAGCATTCCGGCGGAGCTGGCCATTTCCGCGGAATCTTGATTGGGAGGGGTCATTGCCGGAGTGTATTGCCCACATCCCGATCGGCGGGCCGGGATCGATCTAGAATGGTCAATCCAGTTCCGGCGGCTGATCGCGGCCGGATTCCCTCCGGGATCGATTCCGGGGACCGAGTGAACCGTATCCAGACCATGGCCGACGCCGCGACCACATCTCGTCCCCGCCCCCGCCGCCCCTGGCGGCGTCGTATCGGCCGGCTGGCGATCGCCTTCGTGGTGGTCCTGCTCGGCCTCGTGTTCCTGCGAAATTCACTCATCACGCTGCTGCTCGAGGACGAACTTCACCGCAGAACCGGGGCCGAGGTCACGGTCGAGGACCTCGACGTCCGAGGTCTTCATCACGTGCGGATCGGCAGCATCGTGCTCGATGCACCGGGATGGAAGGGCGATGCGGCGAGGGTGCTGCGAATCGATGACCTGTCCGCGACGGTCCGCCTGCTTCCGTTGCTCTCGGGCACCCTGGAGTTCGAGTCCATCCGCGCCGATCGGGTGCTGGTGCGAATCGCGGAGCGGTCGAGCGACGCCGCCGAACTCAACATCATGTCGCTCGAACCACCGAAGACCGACGACGACGACAAGAAAGACGAGGATCGGGACGAGGATCGCACGGTTCGCGGCCTCGGACTCGGAACGATCGAGATCGCGCGACTGGAGATCGAAAGCGGCTTCGAGACCGAGGACGCCGATGACGCCCATTACGAGGTCGTCGGGACGTCGGCCTTCAACGCGATCCTCGATCCACCCGACGATGCCGATCCCCGGATGGCGTTCACGCTCGCGGCGATCGAAGACGACCGCACCATCGCCCTCGCCAAGGGACATCTCGACGAGACGACGGGGCGGGTCGATTTCCGGATCGATGACGTGGATCTTCAACTCGGAGTCGACCTCGCACTCTCCGCCTCCGCCCGCGCCTTCGTCTCCGAACTCGACCTCGACGGCGTGCTGCGGACCGCGAACGTCAGCTGGCAGCCCGGAGAGGATCCACGCGCGACCCTCGAAGTGGAGAATCTCGCCCTGACGCTGCCGGCCGGCCTCGATCTGGAATCGGAATGGGTCCGGTTCGCCGATGGTCGGATCCTCGATGAGGCCCCGCCGCTTCCGCGACTCACCCTCGATTCCGGTCGGATCGATCTCGACGGACGGAATCTCCTGGTCCGGGGGACCCGCGGCCGCATGGTGGCCGGCAGCGGCGACGAAGCCATCGTGCCGGTCGATCTGAGCACCGAGATCCGGGTTCGCCTGGAATCGGCGGAGGACGCGACGGTGGACCAGCCGATCGCGTCCTGGGGGATGAAGCTCCTCGAAGAGGCCCCCTTTCGAATCGATCTTTCGCTCAGCGATTTCAAGTCCGACGACGACGACCGCACCGTCGCGGATCTTCCGAGGCCCGTCGCCGAGGCGCTGGAGCTGCTCACCGCGCGGGCGTGGAACCTGACCGCGACCGCGACGGTCACGCGGGGATCACTCGAACCCGGTACGCCGATCAGTCGGGACGATTCGATCGTCACCAGCGCGGATCTCTGGCTCACGGGCGGCCGCGGCATGTACGAGCAGTTCCTCTATCCACTGAAGGACGTCGACGCGCAGCTCACCGTCGAGGGCGAACGGATCCGCATCGTCTCACTCAGCGGCCGCGGCCCCGACGGCGGCCGTCTTCGCCTGACCGGGGAGATCCTCGGCACCGGTGACGACGCCGCGGTCGACCTGGTGCTCCAGTCGGATCGGATCGGCCTCGACGAATACCTGCTCGACGCCCTCCCCGACTCGACCGAACGGGGACTCCGGACGCTCTTCGATCAGACCGCCTTCGATCGACTGGACGCCGCCGGACTGCTGGTCGACGAGCGACGAATCGACGTGGTGCGGGCATCGCTCGCCGATGCGAAGGCCCGCCGCTTCGAAGCCCTCGGCCGCGATGATCGCGGGGCGATCGAACGCCTCGACCAGCGGATCGATCGCTGCGAGACGATCATCGCCGCCGGCCCGTTCACGCTCGGTGGCCACGGCCGCATGCGGCTCCGGGTGCATCGGCCGCGCGGCGTCGGAATTCCGGTGGCGGTGGAGGGAGACATCCGACTCGACCAGGTTGGTGCGATCTTCAACCGGTTCCCGTACCCCCTCGTGGTGTCCGACGGCGCGATCCGGCTCGAGGATCTCGCGGTCGTGCTCGAGCCGCCCGGTCTCTCCCTCACCACGCCTGCCGGCGGACGCGGACGCCTCAGCGGGCGCATCGATCTGCCGCGGGACGGCCGCGGAAGCCGGGACGTCCTCCCGGATCTCGAGCTCACGGTCACCAACGATCCGCTGAATCCGACCCTGCTCGCCGCGATCCCACCGCGGGTCGACGACGGTCGGACGGCGGACGAGATCCCGGGCTGGCCCGGCGAGATTCGATCGGAAGCCGTCGAGCCCATCATCGAGATGGGACTGGAAGGCGACCTCGACTATCACGGACGCGTCGGATCGACCGAGACCGGTTCGACCTTCATCGACTTCACCATCCTGCTCGACGACGGCAGCGCCAGCCCCGGACGGAATCGCGACGGGAACGCTCCCGACGCCGACCTGATCTGGCCGCGCGGCTTCGCGATCGACGACGTGAGCGCCGTGCTGTCGGTGACCGACGAGCTCGTGGAACTGCGTTCCTTCAACGGACGCCGGGGCACCGGGACGGTCATCGCGAGCGGGCGGTACGAGATCGAGAATCGACTCGGCACCGGAAACGCCCGCCTCCAGAAGCTCGCCATCGAAGACTACCTCCTCGACTTCATCCGCGACGAATCGATGTCGCGGGCGAGACGTCTCTGGAATCACTGGCGACCGGAGGGGAGTTACGACGCTCGGATCGACTGGCTCGACACCGAGGGCGTCTCGACGATCAAGGTCGACGCGAACCCGCGGATCGTCGCGGTCGACACCGAAGTGGGCCGAACCTCCATCAGATTCGACCGAGGCGGACTCCGCTTCCGCGACGACGTGATCCTCGTCGACGACATCGCGATGCGATCCTCCACCGACGGGGTGGTCGACGGATCGATCCGGCTGGGCGGCGGATACGGTCTTGCACCGGAATCGGGCGACCATGAACTCCGGGGGCTCGTCGAGACCGCACGATTCGAGTCACCGAGCCTCGACGAGATCTTCCGCCTCGCCGTCGGAGAAGGATTCGCCGACTGGTGGCGGACGCGTCGTCCCGAAGGCGATTTCAAAGGGCGGTTCTCGATCGCGAGCGGTCGGAACCGAGGGGTGCAGGCCGAACTCGAGCCTTCCACCTTCACGATGCTCGCGACGCCCGGGGCCGAAGAGACCAGAGGCGGCGGACGGGTCCGGACCGGTGGCAAGGTCACCGTCGACGACGATCAGGTCCGGATCGGACCCCTCGAAATGATCGGGGCTCGAGACACCACCTGTCGTCTGACCTTCGGCATCACGGATTTCGAAGCTTTGAGGGTGGATGGTGAATTCAGCCTCGATGCGCCGGATAGTCGCGTGCCTGAATTCGGATTCCTGCCCCCTCCGTTCTCCAACGTCGCGGGCCCCTCGATGATGACCACCGGGGACATCCGGGTCAGCGGCGACATCGCAGCGGTGTACGGCGACGACACGGATGCCGGATCCGACGCCGCCGGCGCCACGCCGGACGACCCGGTGCACTACGAGGCGACGGGCGCGATGCGATTCGTCGACGGCGAGGGGCTCGTCGGCGATGTGGAACTCACGAAGATCGACGGCGTCCTGAATCTGCGACTGATCGCCGAACGCGGGTACGCGACCGACTTCGAGCTCGACGCCCGCATCGCGAACCTGCTGGTCGAAGGACGACCGGTCGACGGCGTCGACCTCGTCGGCACCTTCGATCCCGCGACCGAACGGGATCCGGCCGACGGCGTCGTGGTCGACATCACCGAGGCGTCGATCGGCGGTGGTCTGATTCGAGGCCGGTTCCGTTTCGACTTCGAAGGCGAGGCGTATCGGCTCGGGCTTCAAGTCCACGATGCCGATCTCGCCGTCGTCGCCCGCGACGTCGACGAGCCGGGCCCACGCGCGGGTCCGCTCCCGGGACGACTCTCCGCGAAGCTCGATCTCGAGGGGCTCATGGACGTTCCGGAGAGCCGGATCGGGAGCGGCCGGATCCTCGTCCAGGATGCTCGGCTCGCCGACGGTGGTTCCGTCGCCCTGCTGCAACTGGGCCAGCTGATGCCACCGATCGCCGAAGATCTCGCGACCGCGCGAGCGGCGCTCTGGATCGACGGTGGCGAGGTGCTGCTCGAGGACGTCACCCTCGAATCCGATGCCCTGGTGCTGGCGGGTGACGGACGACTCCGCCTCGACGATTGGCGATGGTCGATCCGACTGGTGCCCCGGGGAACCCTTCCCGGACTCAGCGACCTCGTTTCCGCCGTTTCCGGCACGCTCGCGGTGATCGATGTCGGTGGCACCCCGGGCGCTCCGGAAATTTCGTTGACCCCGCTCCCGATGGTGTTGCCGCCCCCTGACATCGAGCCGATGACAGATACTTCCGACCTTTCCCCCGACGAGACGAACGCATCCACCGAGGAATCCGCTCCGTGACCGAAGGCAACACGCCCCAACCCGACTCCCACGACCGTGACGAGGCGATCCGAGACCTCGCCGCCCGGTATTCCGAACTCCCGAATGGTCGACGTCGGTCGCTCATCGAACAGATGATCGCCACCAGTCTGCGGCTCGGACGTGACGACTGCCACACCGGCGAGTTGAAGCTGATCAATTCGGCGCTCAAGGAACTCCGATACTCCTATCGCGTGTTCCGCCCNTGGATCCTGCGTCGGAAGATCTCGATCTTCGGCTCGGCCCGAACCCCGGAGGATCACCCCGACTACCTCGCGGCCCGGGAATTCGGCCGACTCATGGGCGAGTCCGACTGGATGTCGATCACCGGCGCCGGCGACGGCATCATGAAGGCCGGCCACGAAGGTCCGGGGCACGAGGCGAGTTTCGGCCTCCGGATCCGCCTGCCCTTCGAGACCACCGCCAACGAGGTGATCGCCGCCGATCCGAAGTTGATCAACTTCCGCTACTTCTTCACCCGCAAGGTGATGTTCCTCACCCACTCGGACGCCATCGCCGCGCTTCCCGGCGGATTCGGAACGATGGACGAACTCTTCGAGGCGCTGACCCTGATTCAGACCGGCAAGTCCTATCCGATGCCGGTCGTCCTGCTCGAAGGCGAGGGCGGTTCCTACTGGCGGCGGTGGGTGGACTTCATCCGCGAAGAGCTTCTCGAGAACGGCTGGCTCAGTCCCGCGGACATGTCGCTGCTGGAGATCGCCTCGGATCCCGCGGACGCCCGCGACCGGGTTCTCCGGTTCTATCGCGTCTACCACTCCTGCCGCTACGTGCGTGACGAATTCGTCATCCGGCTGAAGCGTCGCCTCACCGAACCCGAGCGTGCGGATCTCGAAGCACGGTTCAGCATACTCGCGAAGGACGGTGCGCTGCGGTCGAGCGGCCCGCTCGACGGTGAAGAGGAGCACCTCGATCTCCCGCGCCTCCACTTCGCGTCTAAGCGACGGGACTTCGGTGTCCTTCGACAGTTGATCGACGCGATCAACGATCTCGATCCGGTCCCGGCGGCCGACCCCGCATGAGACTCCGATCGGCCGTTTCGGCGATCATCCTCGGATCGACCTCCTGGCTCGCGGCCTGTTCGAGCGATCCCGATCCCACCGTGGTGACGGGTTCTCCGCCTTCCGGGGAACCGACGTACGCGGCCGAGGAGCCACGCCCCGGGCTGGTCGTGGATCGCTGGAGCCTTCCCGAGGCGGGCCCCCTGCTCGACGCCGTTCTCGCGGCGGTCGAACCCCAGGATCCGGCGTCGATCCCCGGCACCGCGGCGATGCAGCGAAACGGATTCCGCGTCCTGATCGTCGGACCGCAGGAACTCGAACTGCTCCGTCGCACGCTGGGTGCGGACGGCTATCGAGGAAGAACCTGGCACGGAGAAGCGATCGGATGGCGGAATCTCGCGAGTCGCCGCCTCGGTCGCGGGACGGTGTTGTTGCTCGACGGGCGAGCCCGCAGGATGGACGATCGCACCGTCGCCCTCGCCGCACGGGGGTATTCGATTCCCACCGTGGAAGACGCGGCGATCCACGTCGAACTGGCCCCGTACCTCGTCGAGTCCTCGATCGATCCGATGTCGACCCGGCGACTCGGTGATCTCCGCGGGATTCCGCTGTGTCGTGGGATCGAGTGCACCCTCGAACCCGGCGAAGCGGTCGTCATCGCATCCATTCCAAGACTGCGTCGCGGCTCGACTCCCGCGAAGGACGCCGGGGAGGCGACGCCCACGGGATCCGACGCGCCGACCGAAGATGCCGACCCGACACCGGTCGCGGGAATCGGTGCGGGGCCGGTTGCCCCGCTCCCCCCGACCACCGCCGAACTGCTCCTCGACGACACCGGGGTACGTAATCGCGGCCTGATGATCATCACCGGACGCCCCCATCCCTCGGTCCGCGTTCTCCCCACCGAACCGACGGACGGGGCCAAGAGTGAATCGAAACCCCTCTGATCCGGATCACCCGACCGACGAGGCGGCTATCCTCACTGAATGGGAACGCCACGCATGCAGACGACGCCTCGCCCCAAGTCCCAACGCCCGAGCCGCCGCCAGGGCGTCCGGGCCGAATTCCGCCGCCGGACCCTCGGACCGATCTCCGTGGTGCCGACCCTCCTCACGCTCGCGAACCTCATGTGCGGGTTCGCCGCGATCCACTACGCCAGCCGCGGAGACGTCACCACCGCGGTGTTCGGCTGGAACGCGATCACCGTGGGCGGTTGCCTCATCTTCCTCGGCATGTTCTTCGACGCGATCGACGGCTCCGTGGCCCGGCTCACCCGCTCGACCTCCGACCTCGGCGCCCAGCTCGATTCGATCGCCGACGTGGTGACCTTCGGCGTCGCCCCCGCGTTCCTCATGCTCCAACTGGTCGAGGCGTACTACGGCAGCGGCGCCGATGCCGATGCCACGGTCGTCGGTCCGGGCGTCGCCTCGGTGTACGGCAAGGCGGTCTGGGCGATCGCCGCACTCTTCGTCTGCGGCGGCGCGCTTCGACTCGCTCGATTCAACGCCGAGACCGTCTCGCACGACGAGGCCGATCACCGCTTCTTCAAGGGGCTGCCGATTCCCGGTGCCGCGGGCGCCGTCGCGAGCCTCATCGTCCTTCACCAGCATCTGCTCTACACCCGGTTCGACGCCACGGAATCACTCGCCTTCGACCGGATCGCGGCCCTCACCATTCCGGTGATCGCCCTGCTGTGCGGACTCGGGATGGTTTCCAACCTGCGGTATCCCCACGTGGTGAATCGATACCTGCGCGGCGCCCGCGACTTCGGCTCCCTGGTTCGGATCGCCCTCCCGCTGGTGACCGCGGTCTGGTTCCTGCAGGAGACCCTCGCCGCCGCCTGCACGCTCTACGCGCTCTCCGGCCCCCTCGGCCTGCTTCGTCGGCAACCCGACGGCGAGGCCGGGCCCGCGGACACCATGCCCCCTGACGACTTCGAGATGGATGCCGCGGCGTTCGAGATGGATGCCGCGGCGGAGGAACCGAAATGACTACCGCGATACCGGGCCGATTCGGTCGATTCGGAGGGCGTTACGTTCCCGAGACCCTCGTGGCCGCCCTCGAGGAGCTGGAAGCCGCGTGGCTCGAAGCAGGCCGCGATCCCGCCTACCGGGCCGAAGTCGAGGACTGCCTTCGCGACTTCGTCGGACGGCCGACCGCGTTCACCCGGGCGCCGCGCCTTTCGGCCGAAGCCGGTGGCGCGACGATCTGGCTGAAGCGCGAGGATCTGGCCCACACGGGCGCGCACAAGATCAACAACACCGTCGGCCAGGTCATCCTCGCGAAGCGGATGGGCAAGTCCCGGATCATCGCGGAGACCGGCGCGGGCCAGCACGGGGTGGCCACCGCGACCGCCTGCGCGCGGTTCGGACTGGCCTGCGAGGTCTACATGGGCGCGGAAGACGTGCGGCGACAGTCGCTGAACGTGTTTCGGATGCGACTGCTCGGCGCCACCGTCCACCAGGTCGATTCCGGCAGCCGGACCCTGAAGGATGCCACCAACGAGGCGATGCGGGACTGGATGGGCTCGGTCGGCGAGACGCACTACATCCTCGGCTCGGTCGTCGGCCCGCATCCCTTCCCCACGATCGTCCGGGAACTGCAGTCGGTGATCGGCGTCGAGTGCCGAGCCCAGTGCCTCGACACGCTCGGAGGACTTCCGGAAGCCGTGGTGGCCTGCGTGGGTGGCGGTTCGAACGCCGCCGGGATCTTCGCCCCGTTCGTCCCCGACCCGGACGTGCGACTGGTCGGCGTCGAGGCCGGCGGCCGCGACACGACCCCGGGTGGTCACGCCGCCCCGCTCGCCTTCGGTTCTCCGGGCGTGCTTCATGGGTCGCTGAGCTACGTCCTGCAGGACGAGGAAGGCCAGACCGCGGACGTCCACTCCTGCTCGGCGGGACTCGACTATCCGGGCGTGGGCCCGGAACATGCCCACTGGAAGGACACCGGTCGCGTCGAATACCGGGTGGTGGACGACGCGGAGGCCCTCGCGGCGTTTCAGGATCTCTCCCGGCTCGAGGGGATCATTCCCGCCCTCGAGACGGCCCACGCGATCGCGGCGTCGATCCGACTGGCGGCCGAACTGCCCGCCGAGGCCAATCTCGTCCTGAACTGCTCCGGCCGGGGCGACAAGGACGTCCAGGAAGTCATGCGACTCCTCGAGTCCTGATCGACGCCCCGCATGACGTCGTGCGACGCCCGTGCTACGGTCTTCGCCATGAACACGCTCATCAGATCGATCACGCTCGCCCTCGCCTGCACGCTGATGCTTCCGGCCGAGGCGAATCAAGACGCCGGGGAGCCCGTGAGCCGCGGCCCCGAGATCCGGTTCGGACGGCCCACCCCGCTCGCGAAGACGGATGGAGCGATCCGGTGCTGGGCGAACGACATGAGTCGCACGAAGGAGTCGGCCGCCGCCTCGGCGGCGTCGACCCG
>NZFT01000019.1 GCA_002690755.1 Phycisphaerae bacterium | reverse complement strand
GCCGATCTCCTCGAGCCCGTCACGGAGCGCCGCCACCGTCTCCGTGATGATCTCCGCCTCGTTCCAGGCGGGGACCACGATCGCCACCGTGCTGCGGGCGCGGCCCGAGGAGGTGTCGATCGATTCGTTCACGAATGGACTCCGGCGTTGGATCCGATCAGGCGTCGAACCAGTCGTCCTTCACCAGCATCCCCGCGGGCGGGGCCGCGGCGCCGCCGCGTTCGACCATGCTCGCGACGGGATAGGCGCAGTAGTCGACGCTGAACGCACCGGCGGGGCGATGGGTGCCGCTGTGCCCGAGACCACCGAACGGGAGCATGCTGCTCGCCCCCGCGGTTCCGGTGTTGCGGTTGATGCAACCGGACCGGCAGTCGTCGAAGAAACGGTCCCACTCGGCGTCCTCACCGGTGAAGATCGACGCGGCGAGTCCGTAGCGGGTCGCGTTGGCCTGCTCGATCGCGGCGTCGAGCGAGTCCACGATCGTCACCTGGACCAGCGGGCCGAAGCACTCGCGGTCGCGATCGACGCTGAAGCCGTCGACCAGCACCACGCCGGGGGTCACGAAGTGTCCCGGGCGATCCATGCGGGACGCCTCCACCAGGATCTTGCCGCCGGTGGCGTGGAGGTCCGTCTGGAACGCCAGCACGTCATCGACCGCGGCGGCGTTCACGACGGGTCCCATGAAGACGGGATCCTCCGAATCCCCCGGTCCCACCACGATGGTGCTGGCGACCTTGCAGAACGCGTTGAGGAATCGATCGGCGATGTCGGCGTGAATGATGATCCTCCGGGTGCAGGTGCACCGCTGCCCGCTCGTGGCGAAGGCGGCGCGGGCGCCTTCGGTCACGGCCTGACGAAGATCCGCGGACGGCATGACGACCGACGGATTCGATCCCCCGAGTTCGAGGGCGACGATTCGTCCGGGCGAGTCGAGATTCGATTCGAGGATCCGCCGACCGACCGGCCAGCTCCCGGTGAACAGGACGCCGTCGACGCCGTCGTGACCGGCAAGCGAGGCGGCGACCGCGGGGCCGCCCTGGACGAGCCCGAAGATGCCGGCCGGCACCCCCGCCTCGACCGCCATCTCCGCGAGGGCCTGGCCGACGCCGGGTGTCTTCTCGCTCGGCTTGAGGATGACCGCATTGCCCGCGAGCAGCGCGGGGACGAAGTGACCGTTGGGAAGGTGGGCGGGGAAGTTGAACGGCCCGAGGACCACCATCACGCCGTGGGGCTTGTACCGGCAGTGACCGGACTTGGTCTCCCCCGCCGCGACCTCGTAGTCCGAGATCCGACCGGCGGAGTGTTCGCCGAGGGTGATGTCGACCTTGCCCGCGAGGGCGTTCGCCTCGAAGCGACTTTCCGAAAGCACCTTGCCCATCTCGAGGGTGATGAGTTCGGCCATGCGCGGGGCGCGTTCGCGGGTGACTTCCTGCCAGCGGCGGAGAATCACCTCGCGGGCGTCCCGCCCCAGGGCGTTCCACGCCGGCTGCGCCGCCCGGGCCGCGGCGACCGCGGCGTCGACGTCGGCGAGTCGTTCGTCGGCCTGCCAGACGACGTCGTCGGGTACGGATGGATTCCGCGAGGCGATCGCGTCGCCGTCGGGAAGCGGATGGAACCGTCCGTCGATCAGGTTCGCGGGCGGGCCGTCGAGAAGGCCGCGATCGATCGCGGTGCCGTGCTGGGACATGGATCGTGTTCTCCGTGCGGAACGATTCAGGGGCGACAGATGAGCTTGATTCCGGCAGTCCGGGTCCTGGCCCGGCGTCCGGCGGATCAGGACGAGCGACGCGGAATCACGAACCGCGACGTGACGTCACTTGGTCGACTTCGACCGGGATCCCGACTTGGATCCGGTCTTGGATCCCGTCTTGGATCCCGTCTTGGATCCCGTCTTGGATCCGGATGCCGTCTTCGACTTGGATCCGACCTTCGACTTGGAACCCGTCTTCTTGCCCGACCGATCCTGGAAGGGCGTGACGCCGAGCTTCGATCCCTTCACCGCATGGATCGCGTCCATCGCGGCGGCGGGAATCCGGACCCCGTCGCCCGGGTGCGTGAACGTCGTGCGGACCGCGCGGAAACCGATGTCGCTCTCATGCGACACGATGCCGACGGACTTGCCGGTCCCGGTGAGTTCGCCGGTCAGCGAACATTTCCGGGTCGCCGCCACCAGCGGGATCTTGTCGCGGGCGACCTCGAGGTAGGGGCCGCCGTCGAAGGGGTCGATGTGCCCCTTGTATTCGAAGCCCTGCNNCTCNAGCATNNNGCGNGCNGGCCGGGTNTCGTCNCNCNCTCNTGCCGATNAGGTTNCGNGCTTCNGNGGGAAGCAGNGANGCGTAGANCNNCNCGNGNGGGAANAGGNNGGTCATGAANTCCTTCGAGNGCTGNCAGAAGAGNTCCGCCTCCTTGTAGGAGAGGTTGATGAACCGCCGGCCGAGGTAGTCCCAGAAGAGGTTGTGGCTTTCGGGCGTGATCGCCCCCATCATCTCCGCGATCACCCGCTTGTTGAACCGCCGCTTGTGCAGTCCCATGTAGTGGAAGCGGACCATCGACAGGAATCCGCCGAGCTTCTCCGCATGTCCGCGGTAGCCGGGCGCCAGGATGAGCCCGCCCATCTCGGAGGGTCCCGAAACGTCTTCGCCCAGCGTGAGCATGACCTGGGTCGCGCCCTGCTGGAGATCGTCGCTCCAGAATTCCCGACGCGTGACGTCGAGGTAGACGTGCGGATGTCCGGGCCAGGAGACGCAGGAGATGATCGCGCTGGTCCCGATGACGTTGCCGGTGTCGAGGTCCTCGAGCACGAACATGAAGTTGCGTTCGCGGGCTTCGGTGGTCTCTCGACCGAAGCTCCTTCGACTGCGCACCACCTTCGACGCGATGATGTCGCGATCGGGCGGAAGATTGATGAAGTGGACCATCCGCGCGAGCTTGAGAAGCGTGGTGACGTCTTCGGTCGCGACCTGTCGGATGACGAACATGCCTGAAGCTCCTGCGAACGCTTCCGTGCATCCGGCGGCGACCATCGCCGACGGAATCGAATCGGGCGTCACCCCTCGGCGACGGTCCGGGCGAAGGCCCGCTCGAGAATCTCGAACACCGGCCCGAAGTGCTCCGGTTCCATCACCCCGACGGGCGGCAGGAAACGAAGGTGGTACGGATCGTGACCGCAGATGAAGGCGATCACTCCTTCATCGAACATCACGTGGAGCGCCTTCATGATCATCGCCCGACTGCCCCCGAAAGGCGTCAGCCGGCACATGCCGCCGGTGCCCGCCACGAATTCGGTGATCGGCCGGCCGAAGGTGTCCTTCGCGGCCGGGAACCACTCGGGGTGGGCCGCGACGAAGGCGTCAGCATGTTCCCGGAACGCGGCCTGAAGGCCCGCGATCCTGCCTTCCGGACCGTAGTAGCCGCCGTCACGAAGCCGCCGGAGGGCCGAGAGTCCGCCGTGGATCGCGCTGCTCGAGCCGATGAACGTGCCGCTGAGCAGGCCGGGCTTCGGGTTGAATTCCTCGGTGTAGAGGCAGGCACAGACCTGGCTCATCTTGCCGATGGTCACCACGTCCACGTACTCCCCGAGGTCCAGCGCGTCGTAGTAGTACATCTCCGTGTTGCGACCGAACGTCTGCACCTCGTCATCCCAGATCGGAACCCCCCGCTCGCGACACATCTCCATCAGGGGCACGAAGAACTCGCGGGGCGCGGTGCGGAATCCGCCCTCGCCCTGCACCAGTTCGAAGATGAAACAGCTGTGCTGGCCCGGATATCGCTTGAGATACATGTCGAGATGCCACACCGCCATCTCGATCGATCGCGCCCCCATCGCCGGGTCGTAGAACGGCATGTAGTCGACCTGCGCGTTGAGGGGGATCCCCACCCGACCCGCGGCGGAGTCGCCGATCTGGGCCATGGTGGTCGAACGACCCATGAAGCAGTCCTGGAAGGCGATGACCCGCGGCGCCCCGTTGGTCTTCTGCTGGCACACCTTCAAGGCGCTCTCGTTGGCCATGGCCCCGGAGTTGGTGGTGAAACAGTGACGGATCCTCGAACCCTTCGCCGCCTCCTGGGCGAGGAATTCGGAGAGTTCGATGCTCTTCGAGTTGTACTGGAGGTTGCCCTCCATCACGACGTCACCGAGCGCCGACTCGAGGGCGGCCCGGACCATGCCCGGATCACCGTGCCCGAACATGTTGACGCCGATGCCGTTGATCATGTCCCACTTCACCGACCCATCGACGAGTTCGACCAGCGGCCCCCGGCCGATCCCACTTCCCACGTAGGGGTAGAGGGCCCCCTTGCCGCGCGACTCCTTGGACCGGGCCAGCCAGTCCTGGAGCGTCTCGGCCCCCGCCTTCGTCGCGGGGCGGGCCTCGACGAGACCAGCCTGGTCCGCCTCCAGCCGGGTGATCACCGCATCGATGGCGGACGTGACTTCGGGGCTGTGACGAAACGTTTCGGCGATGGTGCTGGACGGGGACGTGCTCACGCGAGGAACCTCCTTGAACGCCGGAAACAGGGAATTTCCCGGGCTCGTGATCAATGAACCGGTGAATCACCGCGAGAACCTCGCGAGAACGCATTCATGATATCGAACGCCCGGAGCCCGGCCGGTCTCCAAAACCGTCCCGATCGAGGCGATGCATCAGAATCGCGAACAGCGTGGTCCGCTCGACGAGGCTGTCCAGCTGGATGTGCTCGTCCGGACGGTGCATTCCACCGCCCCGGACCCCGAGGGTGTCGATGGTGGGAACCCCCGCCTGCTGGATGACGTTGCCGTCGCAGACCCCGCCGGTCGAGGCGAAGGGCATGGGGTGCCCCAGATCCTCGCTGGCCTGCCGAGCCCGTTCCGCCAACTTCATCACCTCCGGATTCGCGGGCTTCGCCGCCCGGATGAACGCGGTGTGGGCCTCGAGTCGCGGCGGNTCNNCGCCCGNCTCGGCCATNGTCNCGTTGAGCCGGTCGACCACCGCTCGGATCTCCGCGTCGAGCGCCACCCGGGCGGCCTCGTCGCGATACCGGACGTTTCCCCAGCACCGGGCGTGATGGGCGACCGCGTTGGTGACCTGGCCGCCATGCATGGGACCGATGTTCACGATGCGACCTGCGTCCGGATCGGCGAGGGCGGAGATCTCGAGAATCGCCTGGGCGAGGGCCACCACCGCGGAGCGACCTTCCGCGAACGCCCGGCCGACGTGGGCGGCCCGGCCATGGGCCTCGATCATGAAGGCGCCCGAGCCCATTCGTTCGACCACCAGCGAGCCGTCGACCAACGCCGGCTCGAGGACCAGACCGACATCGTGGCCCCTCGCCACGTCGAGCAACGCCTTCTCCGAGAAGTAGGTTCCCGTCTCCTCGTCGGGAACCAGCGCGACCGTCCAATCGAGTTCGCGCCCCAGTTCGTGCAGCACTTCGAGGGCGGAGATCGCGACCAGCAGTCCACCCTTCATGTCCATCGCGCCGGGGCCGTGGGCGATGCCGTCGGCGGCCTCCACCAGCGCCTGGAAGGGACCGGCCGGATCATGCACCGTGTCGAGATGGCCGCAGACCATGAGCCGGGTCGCCTCCCGCCCGTCGCCCACCGCATGCCGGGCGACCAGCATCGGCGGCACGTCCTCGGTGACCGCGGCCGCCTCGGGATCGTCGGAACCGGTGCGGATCTTGATCCAACCCGGCCTCGGAATCCCCGGGATCCGTTCGAGGACACCATCGATTCCCACGAGCCGATCCGCGAGCAGGTCGCGCAGTGCATCGAGTCCGGGGGTGTGATTGAAGCCCGTGGGAATCGCCACCATGGCCGCGAGTTCCTCACGCATCCGGGCGTCGCGGGCTTGAACCGTTTCGGCGATGCGCCGTTCGAAATCGTCGAGTCGATCGAGTCGGATGGTCATGGTTTGATTTCCTGCCGGTCGGTTCCGGCCAGTTCGATTTCACCTTCGAAGACTTCGGTCGCGGGCCCCGTCATCATCACGGACGCCCCATGCTCACCCGACCAGCGGAGCTCGAGCGTCCCGCCGGGCAGCGTGGCGCGAAGCGGCGATGTCGCCCAGCCTCCGAGGACGCCGGCCACGCACACCGCGCACGCACCGCTTCCACAGGCCCGGGTCGGTCCGCTTCCACGCTCCCAGGTCACGACCCGGACCGAGCCCGGATCCCCCGCTTCAACGAAATGAACGTTGATCCGGTTCGGAAACCACGCGTGCCGTTCGATCACGGGGCCGACCCGGTGGAGGGGGACGGCGTCGACGTCTTCGCAACGGATCACCACGTGCGGATTCCCCATCGACACCAGCGTGAGTCGCGAGACGATGCCCGCCCCGCTCATCGTCGTCGCATCGAGTTCGAAGGCCTCCGGATCGAACGCCCATTCGATCGCGGTCGACGCCGACTCCATTCCGGGCAGCATGGCGGGGATTCGATCGGCGGCCAGCGTCGGCGGTCCCATGTCGACCTCGACGGTGTCGACGCGTCCGTCAACGCCCCGGCTCCAACCGAGCCGGCGGAGGCCGCCGTCGGTCTCGATCAGCAGCGTCTCGTCCTCGGTGATCCCGCGATCGACCAGGAATTTCGCGATGCACCGGATTCCGTTTCCACACATCTCCCCGCCGCTTCCGTCGGCGTTGAACATCCGCATCCGGGCATGGTTCACCGGGTCCTCGGGTGGGTCGATGACGATCAACCCGTCGCTTCCGACGCCACGATGTCGATCGCTCACCCGGCGACTCAGACCGGATGCATCTTCGACCTTCGTGGTGCGGCCGTCGACGAAGACGTAGTCGTTGCCCAGACCGTGCATCTTGACGAATCGCATGTCGTCATTCTCGCCCGACGAGCGCGATTTCGGGCGTTCCGAACCCCGGATCCTCGAAAATCGACGGTTCCGACGACGTGGACAGATACCAACGCCCCACCACCAGCGCGATCGCCACCACCGAAGCGATCTCGATGGTCCGGACCACGCGATCGATCGGAAGTCGGTCCACCGGCCGGTGGATCAGTTCCAGCAGGTGTCGCTGTCGCGACGCGATCGAACCATGTCGCCAGGTGAAGCGCTTGAGGTCGACGCCATTGACCCCCGCCACCGCGGTCAAGGCGGACCGCATCGCGTCGACGCCGTCGACCGAGACCGTGTCGAGCGGACGGTCGTCCGCGTCGACCGACATCCGGACCGCCGCGAACGCGTCCGCCTGTCGTTCGAACCGGCGGGAGATCCAGCCGAAGCCGAGCAGGGTGCCCGTGAGGACCACGACGGTGGCGCCGATGTCCATCCACCAGAGATCGGCGATGATCGCCGCGTCGACGCCCCCCGCATCGATCCGGGCGGAACGAGCGGCGGCGAGCAGTGGATCGATCGCTTCCGCCAGCACCATGCTCATCGCGACGAGCCCCACGCCCATCCAGGGCATGTGACGTCGCCGCGCGTGGGCGAGTTCATGCGCCATCACCGCCATCACCTGCTCCCGTCGGAGCGTCTCGAGCAGACCATCGGTGAGCAGGACCCAGCGAAGGCGACCGACGAATCCCGTGACCGCGGCGTTCACCAGCCGTCCGCCCGTCGGCCAGAGCAGGATGTTCCGGACCCGGACCCCCGCGCGGTCGCACATTGATTCGAGCGTGGTGCGGACCTCCCCCTCCGGCAGCGGTCGGGCGCCGAGAAGCCGGACCACCATCGCCGGCGCGAGAATCGCGATGGGAACGATCACCGACGCAGGTACCGCGGTGGCGATCCAGGCCGGGGGATCGAACGTCGTTCGCGTCATCAGCGCCTCGAACAGTTCCCCGGTCACCGCCAGCAGGCCGAGCGGCACCAGCAGAATGAGGACCTGGGTTCGGAACTGCATCGCCACCCAGGCGCCCCGGGACGGAGCCGCATGCACGGGAAGTCCTTCATCCAGGCGGCGGATCAGCGTCGCATCGCGGGCCCGGACCTCGAAGGGATGGAAGATCCACCAGGCGGCGGCGAGCGCGAACAACGCCGGCGCCATCGTCACGGCCTCGTCGATGATCAGAAAGTCGCCCACGTAACCCCGGACCGCCTCGCGGAAGCCGGTCGCCAGGACGCCCGCCGCGACGATCCCCACCGCGGCCCACTGGACGAACCGAAGACTTCGCGCCGCACGTTCGAATTGCCGAAGCGGTCGATCTCCCGCGAGTCGATCCTGAAGCAGCCGGGCGTTCAACGCCGCGACGAGGAGCAGGGTGACCATTCCTCCCAGCACCAGACCGATGCTCGCGAGCGGCTCGAGCCGAGCGGGAAACCCGCCTTCCGGCGCGGGAAGCAGCACGACGGCGGCAAGGATGATGAGCAGGACCTGCACGCGATTGGTTCCGCATCGGGACCGACGATCGGGGATGAAGTCAGTCCGGCCGTTGGAAGGTGCCGAGATCCACCACCACCCCGCCGTGGCGGTAGAAGTCGGCGTTGATGGTCCGACTGTCGATGAACGTGAACACCAGGCAGTTCGCCCGCGTCGCCTCGGCGTAGGCGAAGTCGCCCATGTGCGGCCCGGCGTAGTCCCGGTTGTCGTATTTCTGCGCGTGATTGTGGAAGTGGAAGACGCCGGTGTACGCCGCGTCGAACATCTCCTGCGTCGCCTCGAATCGATTGTCGCCGCGTCGGAGCCGCGGTTTGAACTCGAGCACTTCGATGCGCCCCTGATCGTCGACCGAGATGACACCGCCGAACTCCGTGCTCTCATCGAGCAGATCACGCTCCGCATACCGGAAGAGATGGCCGCGCACTGCGTCGATTCCAAGCGATTCGACCGCGATCCTGACGGCGAGCAGGTCGCCCCAGTCGAGTTTCTCGCGGACCTCCCGGAGTCGCTCGGTGTGGGTGTTGTTCCAGCCTGTGAAGTTCGCGGAATACAGACGCCTGCCATCGACGTCGACGTCCTTTCGAAGGGCCTCGTAGAGCGTGGCCTCGCCCTGCTCGACGAGCGCCGGATCGAGACGCATCGCCGCCACCAGCACGCCCAGATCGCGAAGCTCGAGCGATGGCCGTCGCGACGCCGGCACGCGATCGCACGCCGCGGCCGCCGCGTCGAGGAAGCCGGCGTTCTCGGGCCGGCAGAGCGTGCGGGCCCAGATGATCTCCTCGCGATTCGCGGGAATGATTCCGGTGCGTTCCGAGACCTCCCGGAGATCTCGGAACATGCCGTCACGCGGCGAGACGTCGCTGCTCGCCAGCAGTTCCACCACGCGATCGCGTCGCCCCTCCGCCACGAGCAACTCCCAGCATCGCGCCCGCAGATTGGCGGCGACCACCGGATCGGCGTCGAGCATGACCTGCACCAGCACGTCGGCGAGCCGGTCCTCGCCGTACATCTCGATCAGGGCCAGTCGCTCCGGACGATCCTTGGGATCCTCCACCCAGTTCGGCATCGGTCTCGCCCACGCCCGGATGAGCGTCGGCGTCATGTCGATCCAGGGCTCCGCCGCGATCAGTACACAGAGTCGCGCCCGCCACTGGATCGCATCGACCTTCGGCATCTGGATCTCCAGCAGCCGCTGGAGCCCCTCCGGATCGATGATCTTCATCCGGTCGTACGCCATCTGCCGAACGTCGACGGTGTAGCCGTCGGCGATGATCATGCGTTTCAGGGCGCGACTGGTGGCATCCGGCTCCGTGGTCGCCTCCAGCATTCGCATCGCGGCCGCGTGGCGGCCGGAGGTCTCCTCCGGGTCGGCGAGGACCGCGACCGGATCCTCGATCGATCGAGGAGCGCAGCCGGGCCATCCGAGCAGCAGGCCGAGGATCAGGATGGGTGCCATCGAGCGGACGGCCCAATCGGGATTCGGATCGCGTCCGGGGCCGCTCGAGGCCAGGTGACGAAACTTTTTCGGGATCACGTCGCTCAGGCCTCCATGCCCTATGGGAACGAATCGCGCGTCACGCCATCACCGAAAAGTCGGTGGTTCGGCGAAGGTCGTCCGATGACTCTATCATCGCAATCACTGAACGCGGCTCCGGAAGAGCCACGATCGACCGGGTTCCGGGCTCCTCAAGGACGTTTCTTCCATGACCGATTCACCATCCGAATCCCTACAGTCTCGAGTCGAGGCGGTCCTCGACCGCATCCGGCCGGCGGTGCAGGAGGATGGCGGCGACTTCGAGCTCCTCGAAATCTCCGAGGAGGGGGTCGTCATGATCCGCTTTCTCGGAGCCTGCATCGGTTGTCCGTCGAGCGAAATGACGCTTCGTGAAGGTATTGCGCGGAATCTGCGCAGCATGGTCCCCGAGGTGACGAACGTCATCGCCGCCGAGTGATGCCGCTGGTGGATGATGAAATCCACCGATACCGACTTCTGCAATCCGCGTGGTTCGGCTAGGCTGTGTGGAGCCGAACGATCTCGGCGACCACCCCTCTCCGGCCGAGACACCGACGTCCCGGTCGAACCCCTCCGAGGGTGGTTCGCAGGCAGGAGGCCCTGATCATGCTCGTCATCACCCGCCGCGAAGGCGAGGAAGTCATCATCGGAGATCCCGCGTCACCTCTTGGTGTCGTCCGGGTGGCGGTGATCAAGGGCGACCGGGTTCGACTCGCCTTCGAGTTTCCCCGAGAGGTCGCGGTGCACCGTCGTGAAGTCGCGGAGCAGATCGTGGCCGATGAGGAAGCGCCACCCGTCGCGGGCCAGATACGTCCTGCCTCCGAAGCCTGACGCTCGCACCGATCGATCCCCGGCGAAGATCCGGCGCTATTCGAAAACGACCGACCGAAGAGGACACCGCAGATCGCGGTGGCTTCTTGTTTCAGGTCGACGCGAGCCAATGAAACGCCCGCGTCGTCTGTCGACGACGCGGGCGGCGAAGCGAAGCAGCCATCGAGCCCCCGCTCATGGCCGAAAGCCCTCGAACCGACCAAGCAGGTCGAGGGAGGTCGGGGCGGATGCCCCGACGTGCTCCGGGATCATCCTTGATCCTCGAAGCAACCCAGATCCGGGCCATCCTTGGCCCGGGGTCCGCGAACCAGGTGCCCCCCTGTTCGCGATGCCCGAGAAAACAAGGCGTTTGCGGCCGAAACACGAGCCGCGACGGTCATCCTTGACCCTCGCGACACGAACTGCTCGCATCGTCGACTCGACCGCGTGCCGACGATGCGTCCGGCGGCCGATCCATGGCCGCATGACTGCTGGGCGGAAGTTCCGCCGTTGGTTCTGAATGGGTTCGCGGAGGTCCTCATCGGTCCTCCCGTTTCGATCGCTCGGCCAGCGCGGCACGAGCCCGTCGCCAGACGTCCCCGTCGGAAGGCAGGGCCGCCTGCTTCTCCCGCCAGGCGTCGGGCGGAACGAGTTCGAGATGATCCCGGACGCCGAGCACCATCACGCTCCCGGACAGTCCGAACTTCCCGAGCAGACGCTCCGGAAGTCGAACCCGGCCTGCCGAATCGATGGTGCAGCGTGCGGACTGCGAGAAGATCGCCTGATCGAAGGCGACGAGTTCCTCTTCGCCGAGCAGCGTGCCGCCGAGTTTCGATGCGAGTTCCGCGAAGGTCCGCTCCGGCCAGAGCCAGAGTGTCCCGTTCGATCCCGGTGCCGCGACGAACGCGGATCCGTGCGTCGCCTCGTCGAGCACGTCGCGAAGCTCGGCTGGGATGGCCAGCCGATTCTTCGTGTCGATGGTGTGCTCGAATTCGCCGAGAAAAAGCACGCATCAGTACTCCGCAGGTCCGAAGTCGAAAGGTGTCGACCTTCCGAGGCCGTCACACGATGCCGGCCGGAGAATACTCCACATCGCCACACTCTTCAACACAATCACCCACTTTTGCCCATTTCATGGATTTTCTTCCCCCCAAGTGCCCCACGACTCGCTCGGCAAAGATGACAAACCTCTGTTTGGAATGGAGTTATGGATTTTTCCGATTTCGGGCGCATGATCTCCACAGTCCGCCCACCGATCCACCGCCCCGCATGAAGCGGGGGTCGCAACCCTGGAATGGCATGACGCTCGAACCAAACGGCAGAGATGTACTGATGATGGCGACCGAGCGAATGCCCACCGGGCGGTTCCTGATGACCGCCGCGCACGGTGACCAACGCAATGGAATGCTGGTCTCCAGAGTGCAGAAATGCGCCGACGAACCGATCACGATCACCGTCGCGGTTCTGAAGGGCCACGCTCTGAGCCCGCTCATCCGTGATTCGGCGGTCTTCGGATTGTGCGAGCTTCGGGGTCGCGATCTGATGCTGTCGCGGCTCTTCAACCGACCGGGTGAGCTTCGTGGCGAGGATCCGTTCCTCGGACACGGCCTCGTCCCCGACACCGGACGAATCCCGATTCCCACCGCCTCGGCGAGCTGGGTCCGCTGCGATCTCATCCGACACCTCGACATCGAGGCGGATCACGAGATCTACATCGGACGGGTGACGGCGGGCGGCGTCATCGAGACGGCGGCCGAAGCCTGCGAAGCCGATTCGGTTCCGGCCGCGCGAAAGCGTCGAAACGGCGTCGCGACCAAGAAGGTGAAGAAGCCGGCTCGGGCCCGACCGGGGGTCGACAATCGAGTCACGAAGCCGACGCCCGAGACATCGGACGTCAAGGCCCCGGAATCCCACGAGTCGTCCTGATCCCACCCCGGCGGCGAAGGCTACCATCCCATCCATGACGAACGCCACGCCGACCACATCGAACCGACTCGGACTGGACTACCGGGCGGAGGCCGCGAGGATGGGCCCCCCGACGGTCCCGATCATCGACGCGCACACCCACATCAACGGGCTCGACGCGAGCCGACTCTTCGCCGAGGTCATGGATCTCTACGGCGTCGAAGCCGTGTGGTCGATGACCGCGATCGACGAGGTGGACGCGGTTCGAGCCTCGCTCCAGGGACGATTCGAACCGATTGCGGTTCCGGACTTCAGGAATCCCGATCGTCGGCATGCCCACGGCGAGGGCTATCTGCAGCGCATCGAGGCGTATCGCGCGAAAGGCGCGCGGATCGTCAAGTTCTGGGCCGCCCCGCGAATCATCGACTTCGGCGAGGAGGCGGGCGATCCCGCGCTGCTGCGGCTCGATGCCCCGATCCGGCGCGAGGGCATGCGACTCGCGGTCGATCTCGGCATGGCGATCATGGTGCATGTCGCGGATCCCGACACCTGGTTCGCCACCCGCTATTCGGATCGAGCCCGGTACGGTGACAAGCGATCCCACTACGAGCCGCTGGAAGCGGCCCTCTCGAACTTTCCGGTTCCTTTCATCGCCGCGCACATGGGTGGTTGGCCGGAGGATCTCGAGTTCCTCGACGGCCTGCTCGAGCGCCATCCGAACCTTCACCTCGACACCAGCGCGACGAAGTGGATGGTCCGCGAACTCTCGAGACACGAGCCGGAGGATCTCCTCGCCTTTCTCCGCCGGCACCGAGGCCGACTCCTCTTCGGTTCCGACATCGTCACCCTCGATGAGCATCTTCGAGCCGATCCGCTCGATGCCGAGAACGTGATGTCCGCGAAGGCCTCGAACGAAACCGACGCCTTCGATCTCTATGCCAGCCGGTATTGGGCGCTCCGTCGGATGTGGGAGAGCGACCATGACGGTGAAAGCCCGATCGCCGATCCGGATCTCGCCCTCGTCGATCCCGACGGGTTCGGCCCCATGGATGCACCGAGACTTCGTGGGATGTCGATTCCGGCGAAGGATCTGGCCACGCTCTATCGGGACGCCGCGATCGGATTCTCGGGGCTGCTTTCGCCCGCCGACTGATCCTCGGAATTCGAAAGCCAGCGGGGACGTCGCACCGGAAGACCACGGCCGTGCGTCGCGGCGGCGGCGTGCGCCATGTCGGTCACCAGCCCGGGCTCGTCGACGAGCCGCGTCAGCACCCGGACGAAGGCGTTGCGATCGCCGGGGGGCAGGAGCCGTCCATCGACGCGATCTCGAACCAGGGAGGCCGCGTTGGGACGATCGGAGGCGACCACCGGGACGCCGCAGGCGAGCCAGGTCCGCAGCTCGACGACCGACGGTGGCGTGAACGTTACCGCCGGGGCGAAATCGACCTGGGCCGCGACGTCGATGCCATAGGCGATGGATTTCGGATCCCGCACCCGGGCGTCGAGCACCAGCCCGACGGGCGCCCCGCCGAACCGGCCGACTCCCTCCCGGAGCCAATGCGACGACGCGACGGCGTTGATTCCGGCCGGATCCGCCACGAGACAGAGTCCTCGACCCGCGACCGCCGCGGATGCGGCGGCGGTCATGGCGGCGGACACGTCGGATCCGTGAACGGGATCGGTGGTGACCGCGACCACCAGACGGTCGTCGTCGATCCCCCATTGCCCGCGAATCGACGCCCGCCGCGCGTGACGACGGTCGGGATGATCCGTGCCGCGGACCGGCAGATCGGCCGCGGCGATGGTGGAGCCCAGACGCCATCCACGTCGAACCAGCGCCGGCCCCGTCTCCGATCCGATCGGATGGACCGCCGCGACCTCGCGACGCGAGGTCTCGATCACCGGCGACCGCGGCTCGACGGCCGCGACCACCCCCACCACCTCCGTGGTGGTTCCCGACGAGAGCGCCGCGACCAGTGCGGATTCGGACCAGGCGACGATGCGATCGGGCGAGCACCCGACCAGGGCGCGACGGACCGCGCGGCCGGCGAGGCGTGGGGTCCGAAGGGGCGTCGGGACGGATGCCGTCACGACGACGCCGGCATCACCCACCGCTTTCACGGCGGCCCGACCGCCGAGCACGAAGACGGCGTCATCGGACTGCAGGTCCGCGAGCACGCGCCAGGTGGAGGGTCCGCATCCGGGGGCGTCGGGTTCGAGGACGTGCACCACGCGGGACATGCGGGGGATCATCCTTTCACGAGTGCGAGTGCGAAAACGCCGACGGGAACACCGGCCGGGACGCCGGTCGACGAATCAACGGATGCCGAGGTTCTCACCGAGGTCGACGCGTTCGTGTTCATAGAAGAGTTCGCCCACGTTCCGCCCCAGACGCATCGCGAGATCGTCCTCGACGCGGCGGCGTTTCGCGAAGCTCTGGAAATTCTCCGGATCGACCTCGCGGATCTGTCCGACGACTTCGAGGCCGTTGGGATCGTCCGCCGGGAACACGCGGGAGCCCATGGCGAGATCGAGCACCTTGATGCTGCAGACCGCGGTGGGTCGCGGCGTGAATCCATCGAGCGTCAACGCGAAGCCGTCGAGGGAGACGTAGATCACCTGCTCGACCCCGGACTCCCGACCGATCCGTTCGATGCTCACCCGATCGTTGCTGGTCTCCAGGGCCCGGGTGAGGGCGAGCACGTCGCGTGAATCGACCATCAGGTTGGAGGGGATCGCGTCGTTCGCGATCAACCCGTCGGTGATCTGCACGCCGACCATGGACCGAAGCGCCGTCCGCGGAAACGCATTCGTCGGGTCGTCGACGAAGACCGCGGTCGTGGTCTCCCGGAGTTCGTAGGCCGCGGGGATCGTCCCCGGTCCCTCGAGCACGTAGGCCACCGGAACCACGATGTTGCACCCGACCAGAAGGCCGGTGGCGGCGGTCGCCACCAGCAGCGAAAGCATCGATCGCATGCCGACGAGGCGGCGTGTGGAGCGTCGTGAATCATGCATCGGGATACTTGTCCTCAATGTGGTCGTAGAAGAGCCAGCCGGCCTGCTGGACGAAGGTCGCGAGGAGGCCGGTCTTGATCTTCGCCTCCGTCGAGCTCTCCCGCCCGAGTTCGGCGATCTTCGGGAATTCGGAACTGACGTCGTAGTTCTCGGAGAAGGCGTCGGCATCGAAGCCGTCCGCCTCCACGATGCCGATCGAGGCGCCCGCCACGCCTTCCCACTGCCAGCGGTTTCCCGGCGGATTCAGGCGGAACTCGAAGACGTCGATCCACACCACGCGGTCGACGCCGAGTTCTTCGCAGACCTCGCCGTAGGGCATCATCTCCCAGCCTGGCTGGTGATAGGTCCAGTCGAGGACGGCCGCGGGGTTGAGCACCTGGACGCCTTCCACGTTCATCTGGATCCGGCGACTGAGGTTGACCGCGATGTCCGCCACCACGCTCGGGAACTGGTAGAGCGTGGCCATGTCGGTCTGGACGAGCACCGCGACGGTCTGGTTTCGAAGACCGTCGTACTCCGCGAGCACCTCGATCTTCTTCTCGCGTTCGATGTTCTGACCGATGACGCTGGCGACGCCGAAGATCTGGCATCCCTGGAGAACGCCGAGGGTCGTGATCGCCGCGAGGGCGACGAGGCCCCGGAGGTATCCGATCGAGCGTTCGCGATGAATCATGTTCATGAGTGTGGTCTCGGGCGGGTTCCGCGAACGTCGAAGCGGGACGAGGCGGTGGGAGAAACGGGACTGACGAGTGAACGCGGGGCGTGAATCAGAAGACGCCCCGGTGATCCATGATCTTCCAACCCCATGCAAGCAGCAGCATGACGATCGAGATCCAGAAGAGCCGGCGTCCGAAGAGACCGGTGAGGAACGGTGCCAGCATCGAGCCGGTGAGCGCCGTCCAGCCCGCCACCAGCACGGTGGCCGCGGTGACGACCGCAAGGACGGCACCCATCGGCTGCGTTCCGAACGAAGCCGGAAGATCACCGTGCGCCGCATGGCTGAACGCGGTGGTCATTCCGCAGGTCGGGCACGGCATGTTCGCCGCGACGATCCAGTTGCACGGCGGCATTCCAAGTTGTCGATGCGTTCCGAGTCCGTCATCGGAAGGCACCAGGATCCACGCGATCGTGAGCACCGTCGCCGCGATCAACGCGACCAGCCCGGAAGCGAGCCGGACCGGTCCGATCGCCCTCTCCGGCGAGGCGCCGCCCCAGCCCACCGCGGCCCAATCGCTCGGTGGAGGTGGCGGAATGGCGTTCCCCGGTGCTTCAGGCATCCCAACAGGCTACCGAGGCCCCGATCACGAGGCAACGAATGTCGCCAAGATCTTGGGTTGCGACATCGGGAGGCGGGTTTCATGTCGGTCCGATCGATCACGCCGACGTAGCATGCGGAGATGCCGAACGACCTCGCCTGGATCGATGCTCATCTCGACCTCGCCTATCTGGCCGGCGAGGGACGCGACTTCCTCACCGGCACCCGGGAGGCCGGCCTGGATGCGACCGTGAGCTGGCCCGATCTCGCCGATGCCCGGATCCACACCGCCTTCGCGACGATCTTCACCGAACGCGATGGCCCCGCCGAAGAACCCGCCGCCTACGCGGCGGACGACGCCGCCGCGGCGGAGACCGCGGGCCTTCGGCAGTTGGAGTGGTACGAGTCCGAGGAACGGGCCGGTCGGGTGCGGATCGTGCGTGACCGGTCGGATCTCGATCACGAACACGTTCCCCGGCTGGTGATCCTCATGGAGTGCGCCGATCCGATCACCGGCCCGGACGCGGTCGACGCGTGGCACCGACGCGGACTTCGAATCGTGGGCCTGAGTTGGGCGCGAGGCTCCCGTTACGCCGGCGGAAACGGCGTCCCCGGCGGCCTCACGCCGGCGGGCGAAGCCATCGTCGACGCGTTCGAGGAACATGGCATCGCCCACGATCTCTCGCATCTTTCCGAAGCGGCGTTCGACGACGTGCTCCACCGATCGCGAGGCCCGGTGTGCGCGACCCACTCGAACGCCGCGGCGATCACCGGTCGAAATCCACGACATCTTCGCGACGACCAGATCGAGGCCATCGCCGCGCGGGACGGGGTGATCGGACTGAATCTCTTCGGCCGCTTCCTTCACGGCGAAGATCGTGACGCGACGATCGAGGACTGCCTGGACCACGTCGAGCACGTGGCGTCGATCGCCGGTCGGGATCGCGTCGGCCTCGGCTCCGATGCCGACGGAGGTTTTCCCGGTTCGGCCCTTCCGATCGGCCTGCGGGATCTCCGCAACCTCGATCGCCTGACCGAGGGACTCGCGGGCCGCGGATGGCCTGCCGATGCGTGCCACGGTTTCCGTTCCGGGAACTGGCGACGCTGGCTCGAGCGACTACTAACACCGAATCGGTGAATCTGGTATTTAATTCAACACGCGCGATCGCCTGCAACGAAAAAGTCCGACCGAGGAGGTTTCATGAACCGGCTCACCACCACCCTGGCCCTTTCCATCATCGTCACGCCCCTGGCCGCCGACACGTCGGTCGAGCTCGACTTCGCGGCCGGAATCCTGGCGCTGCAGGATGACGGGTCCGCCGCCTCGACCGCGACGGGCACCCGTGATGACGACGAGGGCGTGGTCACCGAATACGAAGCCGATCCGACCGCCGGGAACACCGAAGCCCTCGCAAAGGCCTCGCAGAACCCGGTCGCGGACATGATCAGCCTGCCGTTCCAGAACAACCTGACCTTCCCGACCGGACCCAACGACAACGCGCAGTGGGTGCTCAACGTCCAGCCGGTGATCCCGATCAACCTCACCGAAGACATCAACCTGATCACCCGCACGATCCTGCCGGTGGTCAACTCACCGTCGCCGGCCAGTGGAATCTCCAGCGACTTCGGAATCGGCAATCTTCAGTTCACGGGGTTCTTCTCGCCGGCGAAGACCGACGGCCTGATCTGGGGCGTCGGACCGGTCCTGCAGTTCCCGACCGCCTCCTCCGCGAGACTGGGCAGCGACAAGTGGACCGCCGGCCCGAGCCTGGTGATGCTCTCCATGAACGGCCCCTGGGTGGTTGGAGGGCTCGTCCAGAACGTGTGGTCGTACGCGGGCCCCTCGGACGCCGCCGACGTGAACGCCTTCCTGTTCCAGCCGTTCGTCAACTACAACATGGACAAGGGCTGGTATCTGACCACCTCGCCGGTGCTCACCGCGGACTGGGAGGCGAGTTCGGACGATCGGTGGACGATCCCGCTCGGCGGCGGCATCGGACGCATCATGCGGCTCGGCTCGCAACCGGTGAACATTCAGTTGCAGGGCTTCTACAACGCGGTCCGTCCCGACGCGGTCGGCGAATGGACGATTCGATTCCAGATCCAGCTGCTCTTCCCGACGAGCTGATCGGCGGGGCCGGCCAGCGGCGGATCAGGCGGGCGTCGATGCGTTCGATGCGGTGTTCAACGGCAGGCAGCGGCCGTCTTCGCCTTCGTCGACGAGCAGATGGAGGCGAATCCCCGTCCGGTGTAGGTCGGCGACCGCCGGTGCATCGCGGGTGAAGACGTGAAGCACCACGTCACCGGTGAAGCCGGTGGCCAGCGCGACGAGATCCCGGTTCGTACGAAGCCACGCTTCCGCGACCCGCATGGACTCGATCGCCGAGTGCCCGCACAGCAGGTGCAGTCGGCCGTCCTCGTCGAGGCCGAATTCGACCTCGGGGGCGATCGGACAGCGGAATCTCGCGACCGAAATGCCGTCGATCCATCGGGACCAGTCCGTCGCCTCACTCGACCCGGTCGCCGCGGCCTCGCCCGCCGGCACGGCCTCCACGACATCGAACCCGTCTTCGAACGAGGATTCGGACGACGCCTCGATCTCGGACGCCGGGGATTCATCGGTCGACCGGAACGCGGGCACGCCCGCCTCACCGGTCGGGGCCGGACCCAGCCGGACCGGACGAACCCCGGCTCGCTTCGGCGGCTCCCCGGGAAAGAGGGGCTGCATCCCGATCCCCGTGCGACGCACCGGCGCGGGACGGACGGTCTTCGGTGGATCGTCGTGATCAATCGACTCCTCGAAACCGGCGAGTCGCAGTCCGACGCCGTCGGGTGCCGCATCGCCGGCGGACGGCGTTGGCGTGGAAACCGGTTCCGGTGACTCGAAACCCTCGACGTCGAGCGCAGCCCGAATCGACGTGACCACCTCCTGCGCGGTTCGCCGGACCGACTCCTCGAACATGATTCGCTGGGATCCCTCCACCACGTCGAGCCGGCGAACCGTCGCCACCACGGGAAACGGACGATCGAGATGACGACTCGCGGCTTCGGACAACACGCCCGCCGCGCCGCTGGCGCGATCCTCATCGGCACCGACCACGACCAGTCCGAGATCGAGCGGATGCTCGGCCGCGACCCGCGCGGCCGCGCTCTTCGCGAGGCGGTAGGCCTCGATCACCGCGGGCCGCTCCGCCGCGGTCAGGATGACGACTTCATCGGCGCCGGCGCGAACCGCCTCCGCCGCATCGCGGTCGTCGACACAGACCACCCACCGTCGAATCCCCTCGGCGAGCACGCCGGACGCGGTGGCGAGGTCGACTCCCTGGGGCCGTTCCACGCGACGCGATGATCGGAAGATCTCGACCGAGCAACGACCACCCTCCAGCCGAACGAGTCCGGTCGAGCCATGCGCCTCCGCGACCCGGTCGGCGTACTGCGTGACCCAGAGCCCCGCCATCACCGGCAGGTGACCGCAGATCGCGATGGTCAGCTTCGACTCGGCCGGCGAAGCGACGGTCGCGGACGTGGCGTCTCCTTCCGAGGCATCCGGGGTGGGATCATCGCTGAGGAAGAGATCGGTGAGTTCTTCAAAGGGGTCGCGGGCCGCATCCATGCTTCACGCTCCGGTGTTTCGAACGAGTGACGCCGGAAGGCGTCGCGAACAAGGTCGGGTCGAAACGATGTCAGGTCGAAAGGGTATCACCGCCTCCGGCGGTGCCGAGGTCCACGAAGGTGGGCGACGCGGATGCCGCCCCGGAGGTCGTGGCGTCGATCATCAGCACGCTCGCCGGTCGGCCATCGGGGCCTTCGGCCACGTGCGGGTTCGCGGGATCGAGCATCGTTCGCCCATCCACCACGAGTCGGTAGCGGACCGAGCCTGCGACCGGCAGTTCGATCCCGACCCAGCGATCGCCGTCGAGATGGCCTTCGATCGGTCGCAGCGGAAGCCCCGCCTCGTGCCACTGGTTGAAATCGCCGGTCACCGCGATGTGACCGCCGAGCATCGCGGGCTGGACGATCCGCACCCGGTTGCCTTCGGGTCGGATCGGGGCCGCGGGACGGGCCCCGCCACCGGGTCGAAGCCGGCCGACGAGTTCGGCCGCACGACCGGAGATCTCGACTTCGCGAACCCCCGAGTCGTCACCAAGCGCGGGCGACGTGGAATCGACGTCCGGACGGTCCTCCGTGGACGGCTCCGCCTCGGCCCCGGGCGGTTCGATCACCGTGGCCGATTCGGTCTCGATCCACGCCGCGAGCCGCTGATAGTCGGCGCTCGCTTCGGATTCCGGGGCATGTTCGATCACCGCCCGACCGAAAGCGGTCGCCTCCCGGATCTCCACGTGATCTCGAATCGGATGGGGCGAGACACCGGACCCGAACCGATCCCGCATCGCGTCCAGAAGATCTCGATCGAGGGTTCGCTCGGTATGAAGGAGATTCGGGACGAGTCGGGCCCGCATCGGTCGGCCGATCCGCGCCGCCATCGCCCGCAGGGTCGTCCACTGACGGTGCGCGCCACGAGTCGCGAGGAAACCCGTCTCGACCGGCACGACGACCTCGTCGGCGGCGCGAAGCGCGTTGAAGGTGAGCATGCCGATGGTCGGAGGACAGTCGACCAGGCAGTAGTCCATCGTGTCCGCGAACGCCTCCAACCCCCGCTTCAACCGTCGATCTCGATCACCGGCCTGCATGAGGCCCCCGCCGGGCGCTTCCGCCCGGGCGAGCCGGACGGTGCTGGGAAGAAGCCGCAGACCGTACGCGACCTCCCATGTCATGCCCGCGACCTGTGAAGGTGCGAGCGGATGCCCGGGGGGATCGAGGAGAAGATCGATGCTGCTGTATTCGATCTCGTCTTCGGGGACGCCCAATGCCGCGGCACAGTGCCCCTGAGGATCGAGATCCACGAGCATGACCCGACGCCCTATGGACGCGAGCACGGCGGCGAGATTCACGGCGGTCGTGGTCTTGCCGCAACCGCCCTTCTGGTTGACGATCGAGATGATCCGCATGGGTAACCGATACTCGCGGGTGTTTTCGGCCGAAGCGGCGCGGTGCCTCACGATGAGCAGCCCGGGCCCGAACTTCGAAGAGATCGGCCGAGCGGCGGATTCCGCTCCAAACTTGACGAACCGCGAAACTTCGGAGGACCCCCTGCCCGGTTCACCCGTCGTCGATCACCGCACGCCAGCCGGCCCGGATGACGACATCACCGGGGTCCTCGAACACCACCACATCCCCGATGCCCTTCGGAAGGACCAGGCGAATTCGACCCTGGCTCGCCTTCTTGTCGACGCGCATCGCGACCATCAAGTCATCGAGATCCGGCTCCCCGACCCCCGGAAGCCCGGTGGGAAGCCCGGCCGCTCGAAGGACGGCTCGGATCCGATCCTCCATCCCGCCGCCCGACTGCAGCCCCGCGGCGACCGCGGCACGGCAGGCCGCGACGAGCCCGATCGCCACCGCCTCCCCGTGGGTGAGCCCCAGTTCGGTGCGGCTTTCGATCGCATGGGCGAAGGTGTGCCCGAGATTCAGCAGCGCCCGATCACCGGCTTCCCGTGGATCCCGCTCGACGATTCCGATCTTGACGCCGGCCGACCGGTCGATGAACCGGCTCAGCACCTCCGGATCGCGACCGAGCACGCCGGGAAGTTCCCGTTCGAGCGACGACATCGCGTCCGGACCTTCGATGACGGCGTGCTTCACGCACTCCGCCAGACCTGACCGGAACGCACGCTCGTCCAGCGTCTGAAGGACGTCGCAATCGCAGATCACGAGCCGGGCGGGCCAGAACGCCCCCACGAGGTTCTTGCCGAGTCCACCGCTCGGAAGCCGTCGATTCACGCCGGTCTTCCCACCGATCGCGGCATCGACCATCCCGAGCAGCGTGGATGGACAGAGCACGAGCGAGATCCCCCGCATCCAACCGCTCGCCGCATAGCCCACGACGTCGCACGTGATTCCGCCACCCAGCGCGACGACCACCGACCGACGATCGATCCCGGACTCGAGCATGTGATCCCAGAGCGCCTCGACGCCGGGCATCGATTTCGCGGATTCGGACGCCTCCACGTTCGCAGTCACCGCATCGCCGAGGCCCTCGAGCCCCCCAAGCAGCGACGGCAGGTGCGTCGCTTCGACCACCCGCTCGGGGCCCGGATCGACGCCCACGAACGACCGAACGTCGGTCGATCGACCGATCGCCTCGGCGATCAGTTCCCAGGCCCGCGGCAGCAGACCCCGACCCACCAGAACGGTGGTCGACGCATGCTCGAACTCGAGTCGACGGCGATGCATGACGAAAGGCTCCGGGGGTTGGCGGCCGGCCGCAAGCACTTCGAGTGCGTCGGCGGGATCGGACGGGAGGTTCTTCGGCTCGGAAGCGGTCCGGACTCCGGAACCGGGCTTCGAATCCCGCGCCGACGGAGATCCCGCCCCGACGGATGCCGGCACGCTTCGGCGGATGCGGCGACGAAGAACGAGGAGACCGAGGGCGAGGATCGCGACCGCGCCGGTGATCCAGAGACGCGGATCCTCCGTGGGCGGTCCGGGCTCGAGGGGTCGGCCGACGAACAACGGCCATCGACGAATCCGGCCGTCTCGAGCCCGCGTCTCGATGGCGCCCGCGAACCGTCCCCGCAGTCGAACCATGCTTCGCAGGCGCGGGGCGATGGAATCCCGTCGGGTGGCCACCACGAGGATCGAGCCATCCGCCTCCTCGACCACCCACTCCTCGAGCGGCGTTCCGTCTTCACCGATCACCGGCGTCACCTGCACCAGAAACCCCGACCGCTCGACGAGATCCGGAGGCGGCGAGGTGGTGTCGACCGCCGGAGCCGCGGGCCAGACCGCGTCGATCGCGGACCGAAGGCGGCGATCGCCGATCGACTCGTAGGTCTCCGAGGCCGGAGACTGGGTCCGCGACGTCGGATTCGCGGTCACCGGGGCGGAACCGGAGACGACCGCGGCGATCAGGAGCATCACGCCCAGCGCGTCGCGGAGGGCCCGGGCATCGGGCCATCGAGACTTCGCGACCGATGGTGTCACGGAATTCAGACGATCGGCTCGAGGGTGTGCGCCGGCTCCTCGACGCCGACCCTGGTCGAGTGGATGGCGACGAAGTCGTCGACGAGATCCTCACCCATGTAGAACCGCAGGAGCCTCGGATTCATCCGGAACAGATCGACGAGCACCAGTCCGTCGACCACGTTGCTGAATTCCGGATCGACGTTGAAGCCGAGGAAGACCGCATTGAGCTTGAGATACTGGCGGACCAGCACGGGCACGGACCGTTCACCCTGCTCGATCTCCTTGACCAGTTCGTCGATGTCGTTGAGTTTGCGCACCGAACGCAGGGAGGACGGATCCCAGTCCCTCGGCTGCTCGAGATTCACCGGGTTCCTCGGCCGGACCAGCCCCTCGAGCCGGGAGATCCGTTTCGTGGCCTTGAGAAACGAAAGGAGCAGTCGGGTCGAGGTGGCGTGGTATTCCGCGCTGATCGAGACCGGTCCGAAGAGTCGACGGTATCTCGGGAATCGTCCGGCGTAGCGGGAGATCCCCTTCCAGAGCAGCATCAAGGGCTCGACCCGGCGCTGGTAGTCGGGGTGAACGAAGGAGCGTCCCATCTCCAGCGACGGCCCCAGTTCGCGGATCAGCGATTCGTCGTAGTCGAAGAGGGTCCGGGTGTAGAGGCCGTCGATGCCGTGTTGATCGATGATCACGTCGGTCCGCCCCAGCCGGTAGGACCCGATGACCGACGACGACCGTTCGTCCCAGAGCACCAGATGCAGATAGCTCGGGTCGTAGTCGTCGAGATCGATCGAGCGTCCGGTGCCCTCGCCGACCTCCCGGAAACTCAGCTCGCGAAGACGTCCGACCTCCTGAAGGACCATCGGGATCTGATCCGCTTCGGCGTAGACCACGCGCTGATCGCCCCGCTTGACGAGGATCTGCTCCGGCGGAAGCGAGAGGATCTCCGACGCGAGTTGATCGGGATCGTCTGCCGGGCTCGTCGCCACCGGTTCCATGCGGACCGGCTCGGGCTTCCGGGAGCGCAGCGGAATCTTGCGTACGATCGAATGAAGCCGCCGACTCTCCTCCGACGACTCGCGTTCGAGACGCGACCGGAGCACGAAGGTGCGGAGTCGGAGGAACTCGATGAGATCCTCGGGGGCCGCGAAACGATCGAGCTCGTCGACCCTCAGGGGCGTGCCGATCGCGACGCGGGTGCGTAGGCCGCGGATGCGCAGGAGCTCCCGCCCGAGCAGCACCGAACGCAGGTGGGAGTGGATCAGTCCCGCCGCCTGAAAGAACATCGAGTTCCGACCCTCGAAGAAGACCGGCACGACGGTGGCTCCCGTCGACTTGATCAAACGCGCGATGATCGGATTCCAAGGCGGATCGGTGACCGCGAGTCGCTTCCAGGTCGAGTGCGCCACTTCGCCGGCGGGAAACACCGCGAGACTTCCGCCGTCCGCGATCCACGCCTTCGCCCGCCGGAGCGAGCCGGCGTTGCGTCGGGCGGCGTCGCGGCCGCCGAAGGGATCGACCGGGAAGATGCGGGGGCCGATGGCGGGAACCTCGGCGAGAATCGAATTGGCGATGAATCGAACGTCGGGCCGGACCTTGGCGACGAGATCGTCGAGGATCATCGCGTCCAACCCGCCGAAGGCGTGGTTCGCGACGACGACCAGCGGACCGGTCTTCGGAATGCGGGCGAGCTCTTCGTCCCCGGTCAGGTAGCCCGCGTTGAACCCTCGGAGAAAACGTTCGCCGGGAGGAAGCGATTCGTCCGTCGCCAGAACTTCATCCCGATAGATCTCGTTCAGCTTTCGGAGGCCGAGCCCCATGTCGATCGCGGGCCGCAACGCCTCGAAGAGCAATCGCTGGAATCGGTTGCGACCGGGGTTAGGGAGCGTCACCGGCGTGTATGACGACTTCGATGCCACGAGCGAGCTCCTCGGGAGGCCTGCCGATCGCGTCCGCCACCGTGGCGGATACCGTCGAACTCCGGTCGCGAGCATTGTGACGCCTTGTGGGCCGGAATGCGCCGATTCAGGTCTGGATCAGACGAGCGTTTCGCGAAGATCGAGGAGAATCACGGGGCGTCCGGGGCCGGCCCCTCGAGACCGCGCCGACGGCGGATCTCCCGAGCCAGTGGCATCAGCGCCTCCAGTCGTCGAACCCGCGTCTCGCTGTCGGGGTGCGACGAGAGGAACTCAAGCGGTTCGCCCCCGCGTTCCCCCATCCGCTGCCAGAGCAGGACCGCTTCTCGAGGGTCGTATCCGGCATCCGCGGCCAGAAAGAGCCCGAGCTCGTCGGCCTCGGATTCCTGGGCCCGACTGAACGCCGGTTCACCGAGCAGGCCGTACGCCCCCGCCGCCAACGCGACCATCTCCCGATCATCCGGGTCGACGGTCAGCGCGGCCCCCACCGTGAGAAGTCCAGCGAGCGTCTGACGCGTCATGTTCTCACCGCCATGTCGGGCGATCACATGCGCGGCCTCATGCCCCAGCACCGCGGCGAGGCCGTCCGCGTTCCGGGTGTACGGAAGGATCCCCGTGTAGACCGCCATCTTCCCACCGGGAAGCGCCCACGCATTCGCGACGTCGTCATCATCGATCAGGACGACTTCCCACTCGAATCGATCGGCGATCTCGGGATGCAGTCGCACTGCGGAGGCGGCGATTCGCATGGCGACCCGCTGCACCTGCTCGAACGCCTCTCCGGAGGTGATGAGCGTCGCGGAGGCGAGCATCTCATCGAACGCCGCGTCTCCCAGCGCGATCTCGTCCGCGACGGTGTAGGTGTTCAACTGACGCCGGTCGGTGCCTGAAACCTGCTGGCAGCCGATGGTCGCGACGAGCATCGCGGCCATCAGGGAGGTCGTGAAGCACACCCGATGATTCCGAGTCGACATGGAACTGCTCCTGGCGTCGGCCCCGCGGGACGGTGCGGGGCGACCTGATGATCGGGGCGCGATCCCCGTGCGAACGAAAGGGCGGTGAGAAGCCGAAGCGGGCAGCCACCGCCAAGAAAATCGCCCCCCTTCGCAGGGAGGCGATTTCTGGTCCAGTTCGAGACGGTGCCTCGGACACTGTCTCGTGCGGTCTCCCGCATTCTCGAGTCCCGTAGGAAGGGACCCATATAGTGACCCCAAGGGGATTCGAACCCCTGTTCCCAGGATGAAAACCTGGTGTCCTGGACCTGACTAGACGATGGGGCCAGCCAAGCTGTCGGCGAACCGATGCGGAGGCATGGTAGCGAGCAAATCGCTCACGGCAAGCCGAGCGAGTCGGCCGCCGACGTCGGATAACTTCGCCGGATCCGGATCGAGCGGCCCGCCGGCAGTCGATCCTGACGGACCTCGGGGGATGGACTCAATCGGATCCCCCACCGGGCCGACGGGTGAAGCATGCAGATCTCCTTCCATCGTCTTCGCCGGGACCCTCGGGTCTTCCGTCCGTTGATGGCCGTCGCCGCGATCACCACGAGCCTGCTCGTCGCGTGGGGCGTCCGACCCGACACCACCACCGCCGACGAATTCGCACCCGTGATGACGCCCCCGGATCTCGGCATGCTGATCGGGCAGGAGCTTTCGCTTCGGGTGATTCCCGGACCGAACGGGCCGGGCTACGAGGTCCTCGACGAGTCCGGGATCCCCGTGGGTCGATTCAAGAACGAATTCGAGATGATCGCCGCATTCAACGTCCCGGCACCGTCCACGCAGCTCGCCGACGTCCCCCCGTACGACGCGTTCGACTGAATTCGAACGGAACACCCTTCGGGCGGTTAGCCTCTCCGGCATGGAGACGCCAGACGGACGGGCCATCGGAACGACGTTCCTGACCCCGCTCGCGTTCGAGCGGAAGGTCCTCACGTCGGCCGGGGTTGCCGACGATCAGATCCATGTCTGTGGTCCGGGACGGGAAGGCATCCGCCGCTGGGCCGACCAGTACGGCGAACCCGAGGGTCCCATCGTGCTCGTCGGTCTCGCCGGCGGGCTCGACGCGCGTCTCGGCTCCGGGGATGTCGTGGTGGTCGACGAGGTCGTCGATCCTCACGGCCGCGTGCTCGAACCACCGATCGGCCGCCGGCTCCGAATCGCGGATGCGACCCGAGGTCGCGTGACCACCACGGGCCGGGTCGTGGCGAGCGCCGAGGCCAAGCATGCGCTGGGCCGCACCACGGGCGCGGTCGTCGTGGACCTCGAGTCCCTTCACTTCGCGGAGCTGGCGCGGGAACGGGATTGGGACTGGGGGATCATTCGCGTGGTCGGTGATCCCGCCGACCAGGCGGTTCCCGCGGCCCTCGACCGATTCGTCGATCACCTCGGCCGCATCAGGCTGGGTGGCGTCGCCGGCGAGATCTTCCGACGGCCGGCACTGCTCGGGACCTTGCGACTTCTCGCCCGACAGTACCGGTCGGCCCTCATGCAGCTCGGCGCCGCCCTCCGAGATCTGTCCATTTCAACGCCGGAGTCGAAGGACGCCCGCGAGGGCCCCGAACGGTTCGGCCGGCGAATCGGTCCGCGGTCGATTCTCGTGTTCGGTGGCTCCTTCGATCCGCCGCATCGTGGACATCTCACGCTTCCGTTCGAAGCCGCGGCCCGACTCGGCTGTGACGAGGTGGTGTTCGTTCCCGCCCGCGTCAATCCGCTCAAGGTCGACACGCCTCCCGCGAATCCCGAAGCCCGGGTCCGGATGCTCGAGGCGGCCCTCGCCCTTCGGACGTCGGTTCCGGGCCATCCACCCATCAAGGCCCGGATCGACCGACGCGAGATCGATCGAGACGGCCCGAGCTTCACGTTCGCCACGCTGGAGTCGATCCATCGCGAGGTGGTCGAGGCCGCGGAACGGGACGGACTCGACCTCCGGATGCGGCCCCGGCTCCGGCTCCTGATCGGAAGCGACCAGGCCCTCGATTTCGATCGATGGCGGGACTGGCGGAAGATCATCGCCCTGGCGCCACCGATCGTGATGCCCCGCCCTCCGGAGACCCGCACCTCGCTCGCGGCCAGATATCGGGATCACTTCGACCCGGGGCTCGCCGGGCGCTGGGCGACCTGGACGCTCGACCTCGCGGCCGAAGGCGTGAGTTCCTCGGAGATCCGGGATCGCCGTGCGCGGGGCGAGGACGTCTCGGCCCTGCTGCCGGAGGGCGTCCTCGAGATCATCGAGGAGCTCGGACTCTACGAGGCATCTCCCTGATTCCGGCGCGAATCCCGCCGGGCGTCGTACCATGGTCGAGTGAGCGATCTCCAGACACCATCATCCGTCGCCTTCGTCAGCCTCGGCTGCCCCAAGAACCTCGTGGACAGTGAACGCATGCTCGGCTCGCTTCGCGAGGCGGGCGTGGAGGTCGTCCCCAGCGACTCGCCCGCGGATGCGATCGTCGTGAACACCTGCGGGTTTCTCGAAGCGAGCCGCGAGGAATCGCTCTCGGTGCTGCGTGACGCGATCGAACGAAAGGAACGCGGCGAGATCGGCCGGGTCGTCGTGGCGGGATGCCTCGTCCAGCGACACCGCGCCAAGCTTCTCGATTGGGCCCCCGGCATCGACTCGATGATCGGCGTGTTCGATCGGGACCGCATCGTCGACGCGGTGTCGACGAGCCCTCCGACGCGGGAGGGCCTCGACGCGGAGGGACCCCGCTACTGGATCGCGGGCAACGCCCTGCAGGCGGCCGCCGACCGCGGCCGCGACGTGGTCGGACTGACGGTCGCGGGTGACGACGGGAAGGGAATCGGCTACTTCGAAGACGATGCCGACCGCTTTCGCCTGACGCCCCGGCACTGGGCGTACCTCCGCATGAGTGAGGGTTGCAACCAGAAATGCGCCTTCTGCACCATTCCATCGATACGCGGCAAGATGCGATCGAAGCCGCTCGACGTGCTGTTGGACGAAGCGGCGCGGCTGCTCGACGACGGCTGCGTCGAACTCAATCTGATCGGCCAGGACACGACCAGCTGGGGTCGGGACGTCGGTGACGACCGAGGACTGGCCGGCCTGCTGAAGGCGATCAACGACCTCTGCGAATCGCGCGGCGACGCCGGCCGGGCCCGCCTCATGTACGCGTACCCCACGAGCTTCACGGACGAGATGATCGACGCCATCCGCGATCTCCCGAGGATCGTGGACTACATCGACATGCCCCTGCAGCATGCGAGCGACGCGATGCTCACCGCGATGCGGCGGAACGTGACGGCCGAGCAGCAGCGGACGCTGGCACTCAAGCTCCGGGAGCGGATTCCGGGCATGGCGATCCGAACGACGTTCATCACCGGCTTCCCCGGCGAAACGGAAGTCGATCACGAACAGCTCCTCGAATTCATCGACGAGATCGAATTCGACGCGATGGGCGTGTTCCGATATTCGGCCGAAGCCGGAACGCCGGCCGGGAGGATGGAACGGGATCCCGCCCTGGCGGTCCCCGAGGAGATCAAGCGCCGACGCGAGGCCGAACTGATGCTCCGGCAGCAGGAGATCGCCTTCGAGAACGCGGCCTATCTGGCCGAGCAACGGGTCCAGATGGATGTCCTGATCGATGGCGAGGCCGGCGCAACGGCGGAAGTGGCCCTGCCC
>NZFT01000018.1 GCA_002690755.1 Phycisphaerae bacterium | reverse complement strand
CCTCGATGGCGTCGCCGATCACCCGGCCGACCGAGCAGAGCTCCTCGCCGGTGTCGGTGTCGACGATCATCTCGGCCGAGAAGTACTCGGGACGGAGCTTCTCGACCTTGACGTCCTTGACGTCGTAGAAGAGTTCGAGAAGCTGGTCGGTCGAGGAGAACTCCTCGCTCAGGGCGCGGAGGAAGGTCGTCGCGGCGAGCTTGGTCGACTGGTCGATCCGCATCGCCAGCACGTCNTTCTTCGTGACCTCGAGCTNGATCCACGAACCGCGTTCCGGAATGATCCGGGCGCTGTGGAGCGGGCGGTCCCCGAAGCTCGAGGCGATCGAGAAGTCGACACCGGGGGAGCGGTGCAGCTGGCTGACGATGACGCGTTCGGCACCGTTGACGATGAACTCGCCGCCACCGGAGAAGTTGCTCGCACGTGCGGTCTCCCACGGGAGCCGGACCCCGGCCATGATCGGGATCTCGCCGAGATAGATGTCCTCTTCCGGAGTCTCGGCGACGCCGTCACGATGGAATCGGACCCGGACCCGGAACGGCATGCCGTAGGTGAGCCGGAGCTCGCGGCATTCGTCGGGGTTGTAGCGGGGCTCGTCGATCGAGTAGTTGACGTACTCGAGTCGCATCGATCCGTCGTAGCTTTCGATCGGGAAGACCTCGCGGAGGAGTCCTTCAAGACCGAAACTCGTCGCCCGCTTCTCGGGCTCGACGTCGAGCTGGAGGAATCTGTCGTAGGCGTCTCGCTGAACCCGGACGAGGTCGGGAATGCGAAGACCGTCCTGCCTCTTGCCGAAGTCGCGGATGGTTCGGGTGGTCATCCAGTTCTGTCCTCGACCAGCCGTTCCCGCCGACGTGTCGACGGGTGCGGCGTGATGGTGTCGCGGGTGTCCCACCCCGGTCGGGGGAGGGCCGCAGGAGATCGGTCCGCACGATGGCGGTTCCGATCCGGTGAAGGCGATCAGGCCGCGTGTGCGGCGGCGTTGGCGTTGGCCGTCTCGACAAGGGCGTCGAAGGTCGACGGATCCTCGATCGCGATCTGGCTCAGCATCTTCCGGTTCAGGAGGACGCCGGCCCGCTGCAGCCCGTTCATGAAGACGCTGTAGCGGGTTCCACGCATCCGGCACGCGGCCGTGATGCGAGTGATCCAGAGGCGGCGATAGTCGCGCTTTCGGGTCCGACGATCGCGAAAGGCGAACCGTCCGGCTCGCATCAACGCGACCTTCGCCTGTTGCTTGTGGCGACTCTTCGTTCCGTAGTAACCGCGGGCCTTCCGCAGTGTCCGACGTCTGGCCTTGGTACGGGCCGCACCCTTGCGAACTCGTGGCATGGCTCTCTCCTGACTGCCTCGGCGGGGGCCTCCGGATGGGAGACACTTCAGGCCCGACGGGCGAATCCTGGTGTGGGATGGTGATTCCGAGAGGCTGTGGTCAGCCGATTGGAACCGGGAAGAACGATACGGAAAAGATCAATCGGCGATCTTGGCGGCGGCCGCGGCATCCGCGACCGACTTCTCCTGCGACCTCAGCGGTCGGAACAGGAGTTTGCCGAAGCGGCCCATGTCGCCGGCCCGGGCGTACCGGGGGCGGCGGTAGCCACGCACCTGCTCGCCGGTCTTGTTGCTCTTGATATGGCGGCTGTGCGGACGACGAAATCGGATTTTGCCCGACTTCGTGATCTTGATCCGCTTCAGAAGACCTTTGTGGGACTTGCTCTTGGGCATGCGGCACCGAGGGGGGACATCGGGAGGAATTGCGTCAACGCGAGCGAATCGAGGATGATAGCCCACCCCGGCCGGCTGCGTCTAGGGCCCAAGGGGACTGATATTCGGACTTTCTGCCCAAAATTCAAGATTGTTGCCCCGGGGAAATAAAAGATACCCGTATCGGTCATTCGTGGGCGTCCCTCAGTGGGCGAGGACATCATCTTGACGAAGGCTCGGCCAGCCGATCCCGGCGGACAGCTCGTGCTGGTACCCGTCGGCGACCCAGATGGGATCCAACCGGGGCTGGGGATGGCCCTTGGCATCGACCATCTGATCGACGACGACGGGACGGGCGAGGAACGGCGTCGAGAGATCGACGCGGCAGATCACGATGCCGTCGAAGTCATGACGCCGGGCGCCCACGAGATGATGGGTTCGAAGTCCGCCTTCCCGCAACGACTCGATCACCGGATTGGGATCCGCGGTGAGGGCGTCTTCGGGCGTGAGATCGATGAGCCGGAAGTTCTCGGTGGTCACGAAAACCCGATAGGAGACCATCGGAACCGTGACGTCGTCGATCCTCGATTCGAGCATCCCCGCTTCGCAACGTTCTCCATCCACCAGCGGGCGGAGGTTCCCCGAATAGTTCTGCTCGTGCAGGGGGGCATCGCGTTGGGTTTCCGCGCCGTCGAGCAACGGCATGAATCCACCGTTGTCGGCCGAGAATCCGGCGATCGCCTGGCCGAGATTTCGCTGCCGGTGCTGCGACATCGTGATCTGCTCGTGATCTCGGATCGTCTCGAAGAGCGGCACGCCGATGCCGACCGCGAGAAAGAGCGACGCGGCGACGGCGAAGAAGTTCGGAAGGTGGATTCCCCGAGGTGATCGCTCATCCTGCGGAGCGATCGAGAATCGCTGCTCGCGACCGGCTTCATGACGGTCGATGCCCGCCAGCGTCGCATCGACGAGCGACTCGGAGGAGGGGTCCGTCGGATAGTCCTCGAGATTGCCCAGAAGCGATCTCAGGGCCTCCGCCCGGGGGTCTCCGCCACTGGTCGCAGCGGCATCGAATCCGTCTTCGAAGAGCTGGTCGACCGCCTTCCGGTCGGGCTCCGAAAGAGAGGCGATTCGCATCGGCGTCCCCGGGTCACGGCGATCCGCGTGGTCGGGCGGGGTGTTCTGGCCGATGTCGCTGGGGTCATTCATGGGCATTCGATTCCGAAACACTGCATGTTCGTCGAAGTCCGGCGACCCGCCGAAACTCGATCAGTTGCGATCATCGCGGTTCCGCTGCTTCTGTCGCTCGACCGCCGTCTTCCATGCGTCGGCGAAATTCGCGACCGAGGCATGGAGCCGGCTCTTGACGGTGCCGAGCGGAATCTGGAGCGAATCCGCGATCTGGTTGTAGCTGAGCTTCTGAAAGTAGCTGAGCAGGAGAATCTCTCGATAGTGGGCCGGCATGGCATCGACCACTTCCTTCACCATCTGCTGTCGCTCGGACTCGATGAGCCCGGCGTCCACGTCCTGGGTCGGACCCTCGAGCAGATCGACCAGGGACGTCTCTCGTCCATCCGAACCGCCCACCGGGGCGGAAAGACTCGCGGCGGCGCGACGCTTCCGCTTTCGATGGAAGTCCCGAGCCTTGTTCGCGGCGATGGTGTAGAGCCACGGCTTGAACCGGCGGTCGGCGTCGAAGGAGTCCGCGGAAAGGTGCACCTGAAGAAAGGCGTCCTGGAAGACGTCTTCAGCCGCGGCCCGGGAACTGAGGAATCGGTGAAGAAACTGGACGAGGTCGCTGCGGTATCGCTCGACGAGGGCGGCGAAGGCCGCGCGATCTCCGGTTCGATACGCCACGAGGAGCTCCTCGTCCGTTCGTTGCGCGTCGCCGGGGGCGGGAACGGCGTCGAGATGGGCCTCTTGGGAATCGGTCAACGCATGGCTCCGGCGGGGAACCCTACCCGAAACCCGGCCCCTGAGGGCCGTCGGCATCATTCGCGCGACCTGCCCGCAGAACTCGATGAGTTCGCAGGGTGGAACCGCTGATTGGATGGTGAGCGCAGACATGACGCTGGTGCTACGCGCGAGCGGCCGTTCGGGATCGTTGAATCAGTGATATTTCTTCNGCGGAATCGTTTTCCGGTTTTTCGGACCTTGCAAAGGGGGTCGGCAACGGAGTCGTCACGCCGCGGCTGCTCGCATCGGTCCCGGACCCCGGCGTCGCCTTCGGCCCGTTCCCGCCCGGGGCACCGAGCCGGATGCCGAAGCAGGGGTCGAGGGCCGCGGGAGATGCTCGACCCATGCCGGTTCCGATTCCACAGATGTGGACGATTGCGATGCACGTGGTCGGCCAGCGGCTTCGTGGTCGCGGCCGCGACCCGCTCGTGCTCACGCTCGAGCCGCGCTTTCGCTGAAACTTCGCCTGCGTTGGCTGCGGGAAAATCCAGTCCCCGCCGCACATTCTCAGGCGGGCCGTGAGCGCCGAGGACGAAGCGGCCGCCTCCGGAGAGGCGACCGCTTCGCTGCGTTTCCCGTCGATAGGAGCTCATCCCCAGTTCGCGAAGAGCAGCCCGATGTCGCTTCCGTTGACGACGCCGTCACCGTTCACGTCGGCGTCCGAGTCGTCGGTCCCCCAGTTCGCGAAGAGCTTGCCGAGGTCGTTCCCGTCGACAACTCCGTCGGCATTGATGTCGCCAGGCCGCCTCGGAATGAAGGACACCTCCAGCGCGGCGTGTTCGGATGTCCACGCATCGACCGAGCCCGGGTCGTATCCCGCATCTGATCCGGCCGAGATGGAGACTCGGAAGGTGTAGTAGCCGGACTGCAGTCGGATCCGGTCGGCGATCTGGCGATCGGCGGCGTCCGCCGACCAGGTGGCGACCGTCGACTCGGCGAACTCATCGAAGATCGAGATGTCGGCGATGCCGACGCCGTTCATTCCGGTCGCGGAGAGCCATCCCTGGACGTCCACGAACGTCTCGCCGTAGAGCTTGGCGGTCATCTCCACCCACGCGTCCTCCTGCCCGGAACCGATCGATTCACTCGCGTCATCCGAAAACCCGAGGGCCGAGGTGGAGCCGTCGACGGAGAGCGAGAATCCCGTCTCCCGGAGGATTCCATCCAGGCGTGCCTCGCTCGAACTCGAGGACATCTCGGTGCTCGCGAATGCCGCCGCTTCCGCCGGCAATTCGGCGAATGAAAGGATTCCCACGCTTTCCGAGTCCTGTTCCCATTCCGGCTCCTGGCCGTTCCAGCCCACACTGTCCGCGTAGGCATTGGTGGTCGCTTGTCCCTCGATTTCGATCGGAATCCAGACGGTCTCGTCGGCGAGAACCTGACTGCCGGCGGCCAGCACGATGGTCGAGATGAAGGTGGCGTGATTCATGTGGGTGCTTCCTTTCTCCTTGAATTCTGGCGGGGTCATTCCCCGCTCGAGGGCTGTTAGCCGCCGGCGACCTCCGTGTGACACGGTTTTTTCGACCTGTCCAGAGAATTGTCCCCGCCACACCCTCGCGGAGTCGTGCAAAACCTGCCGGTCTCAAGGGATGGACGCGCCGTGGCATCACAATTCCCGAATGCCATTCATTCGAGGAAACGTGACCTATGCCCGGTTCCGAATCGGCGGCGACGCCCCGGCCCGGATCGACCAGTCCCTGCTCGACGCGTTCGCGTCCGGACGGCTCGTCCCGACGGTCGGGGTTCCCACCGACGTCGAGACCGGCTGGACCGCGGGTGAGCACATCCTCGACCACGACTTCGCCTGGGATCGATGCGTGTTCGACGGCCGGGTGCACGCCGCCATGCGGATGGATGCGGTCCGGGTGCCGGGTGAGATCCGGGCGGCCTACGTCGCGCAGGAGCAGACCGCCCTGCGGAAGGCGATGGCCGATCGCGGTGGCGATGCCGCCGGCATGCCGGCGAAGCCGCTCGGTCGCAACGCGAAACGCGAGGCGAAGGAGGCCGCCGAACGGCGGTGGCTCGAGGAGGTCGCCGACGGCCGGTATCGCTCCAGCAAGCTCGTGCCGATGGTGTGGGATCCCGCGACCGCGACGATCCTCGCCCCGGCCACCAGCGAGAAGGTCTTCGACGCGTTGCGCGATCTCTTTCAGGCGACCTTCGGCGCCCGCCTCCAGGCCCAGTCCGCCGGCGGGCTCGCCCTCGACCTGCTGATCGCCAAGGGGATCGCGAGCGCCTTCGACGATGTAATGCCCGACGCGTTCACCGCGGCGCCGACGCCGCGCAACCTCGAGCAGTCCGCGGAGGTCGGCGAGCGGCCCGACGTGCCGTGGGCGATGGCGGGTCCGGAACCGAAGGACTTCCTCGGCAACGTCTTCCTCCTCTGGCTCTGGTGGCACACCGAGGCGAACGAAGGCCTCTTCGATCTCGAGGACGGTCGAAGCGTGTCGATGATGGTCGACCGGTCCATCGACATGGAGTGCGCCTGGGGTGTCACCGGTCGCCAGTCGCTTCGCGGCGACGGCCCGGGCCGAAGCGCGGAGGTGTCGAAGGCGCTCCAGCAGGGGAAGTGGCCGCGGAAGATCGGATTCACGGTGGCCGACGGCGAAGCGGAATGGACCTTCGACCTGCAGGGCGATCTCTTCCGCGTGGGCGGGCTCAAGATCCCCCGGCCCGAAGATCGACCGGGCAGCGAGCACGAGGCGATCGCCCAGCGGATCGAATCGACCTTCGACGTCGATGGAATCCTGCTCGAGCTCTACGGGCGTTTCCTCGACGAGCGGTTCAGCGGCACCTGGAACTCCCGACGCGGCGAACTGCGGGAGTGGATCGCCGGCAAGAACACCGCCCGCGTGATGGCGACGGTCTGAGCGACGGGACCTCGGGCCCGCGAGCCGTCGTGGAAGGGTCAGTCCGAACGTGCCGCCGCGACGAACCCGCGGATGCGGTCGTGGTCCTTGACGCCCCGCGACGATTCCACACCGCTCGAAACGTCGACGCCGAACGGTTCCAGATTCCGCACCACGTCGCCGACGATCTCGGGGTCGAGGCCGCCCGCGATGATCACCGGCTTCTGAAGTGTCGCGAGCAGGGGGGCGAGGGCCGCGTGGTCGAACGGTTCGCCGCTGCCGCCGCGGGGGCCGTCGATCAGCAGGATCTCGACGTCGGGATGTTCGTCCCAGCGTCGGCAGGCGTCGGCATCGAACGGAAACGCCTTGATGATCCGGTGTCCGGTCTCGGCGGCGATCGAGGTCACCCGCGCCGCCGACTCCTCGCCGTGGAGCTGGATCCAGGCACCCGGCCAGGCTTCGAGCAGGTCGGTGTCGGGATCGACGAAGAGGCCGATCGGTTCGAGCGCGTCGGGCATCTCGGCGATCAGGTCGACGAACGCCGCGGGGTCGAGCTCGCGTGGCGACCCGGGGGCGAAGACCAGTCCGACCGCGTCGACACCGGCCGTGGCGCACGCTTCAAGGTCCGCGGGCGTTCGGACCCCGCAGATCTTCACCATCGGGAATCGGGTGGGATCGAGCAGGTCGCGTTCGATCGACATCAGTCGGTCATCTCCGCCAGCAGGGCATCGCGCACGGTGGCGGCGTCGGGGTTGAGCGACCGCTCCTTCAGGGCATCGAGATGCGGCTTCGCCTCCGCAGGCCGGCCCAGTCGCCGGATCAGCATCGATGACAGCAGCAGCCGGAGGTCGTCGCTCGAACCACCGGGGCCGTTGGTGCGCTCGCCGCGTCGTTCGAGCAGATCGGTGTACGCCCGCACGGCGGTCTCCGCGTCGCCGAGGGCCATGGCGCGGTTCCCGAGTTCGGCCTGATCACCGTCCGCGAGCCGGAGCTTGCCGGGGGCGTTTCGGTACGCCTCGACCGCCGCGGCGGAATCATCGCGTCGAAGCGCCTCCGTGATGCGGCGACGGTCTTCCGCATGTTCATCGGGGGCGACCGGGACGAGTTCCGGAACGCCTTCCGGCATACCGGCGGACGGGGCGTTCGTCGCCATTCCGCGCGGAGTCGCGGTGCTCGTCGTCGCGGTATCGAACCCGCTTCCGTACTCCTTGGTCGCGGCTCGCATCGCGGCCCGACGACGGGACTGTTTGAAGAGGTAGAGGGCGTCGAGATCCGTACGCGGGAGCATGCCGACCGCGAGCAGGCCGAGGGCGGTGGAGAAGCCGAAGGCGTATCCGCCGAGGTGTGCCGCGTTGGCGACGTCGTTCGATCGGCCGAGCATGCCCGCGAACTGGCTGAACAGATCGATCACGATGTAGAAGGCGATGAACCAGAGGGCGGGGATGTGGTAGATCCCGATCAGGAAGAAGAACAGGAGGATCCGCACCGTCGCCCGCGGGAAGAGCGCGAGAAAGGCGCCGCTGACCGCCGCGACCGACCCCGAAGCCCCGATCGCGGGGCTGGGACTCGCGGCCATGTGGGCGAGGGCCGCGGCGATGCCGCCGAGCAGGTAGAAGGCCGCGAAACCCCAGTGGCCGAGGCGGGACTCGACCGCCTGGCCGAACACCCAGAGGAAGAGCATGTTGAAACCGAGGTGTCCGAGCCCGTTCGGGTCGTGCAGGAACTGATAGGTCAGCAGCGTCCAGGGTTCGAAACCGTTCCGGCCCACCGCACCGGCGTTCAGGGTGTCCTCGAGGGAGGCGTACCCGGATCGGTTGGCAAGGAGCATCCCCACGAACACCAGCAGGTTCAGGACGATCAGAATGCTGGTGGTGATGGCCCGCCGGGGTGGAAGGCGATCGGTTCCGAGAGGGATGAGCATGCGGGGAGTCTACGGCGGAGGCCGAGGGGAACGCCGGATCGGGCATTGAGCGGAGTGGCCGGACCCCCTACACTGGTCGCCCCGGACCATTCCTCGGACCGGGTGGGTTCCGGTTCCGGCAGGTCGCCGGGGGACCCCCGAACGGCTCGAGAGCGCCTCACGAAGGGGCATCCAGAACGAGCCGGTGGACGAGCGCCCGTCGGGTTCGCCCTCAGAACAGTTTCCACCGCTCGTATGTCCAACGGAGTCTTCGTGCCATGAGCACCGCCACCGGCAAGCAGTTCGATCAGGGTCTCGTCAACACCATCGCGGCCGAGACGCAGATGTCCTTCATCGATGGTGAGAAGGGGATCCTCGAGTACGTCGGCATCGACATCGACTCCCTCGCGAGGAACTCGACGTTCGAGGAGTCAACCTATCTCCTCTGGAACGGACGACTGCCGAACCCCACCGAGCTCGCGGCCTTCGAGCAGCAGCTTCGAGCGGAGTACGAGCTGCCCGCGGGCGTCATCGACATGATCCGGGCGACGCCGGCCGATGCCGCGACGATGCACACCGTGCAGACCCTGGTCTCGAGCCTCTCGCTCTTCGACGCCGAGGCGGACGACGACTCGCCCGAAGCGAACATCCGCAAGGCGATCCGACTCGTCGCGAAGACCCCGACCCTGATCGCGGCGTTCGACCGACACCGCAAGGGCAAGGAGATCATCGCCCCGGACGCCGACCGATCCATCGCCGGCAACTTCCTCTGGATGCTCCGCGGCGAAGAGCCCACCGAGACGATGGTCCGGGCCCTCGACGTCTGCCTCGTGCTGCACGCCGACCACGGCTTCAACGCGTCGACCTTCACCTCGCTGGTCGTGATCTCGACCCTGAGCGATCTCTACTCCGCCTGCTCCGCGGCGGTCGGCGCCCTTCGCGGCCCGCTGCACGGTGGCGCGAACGAAGGCGTGATGGTGATGCTCAACGAGATCGGCGACATGTCGCAGGTCGACGGCTTCATGAAGGGCAAGTTGGAGCGCAAGGAGAAGATCATGGGCTTCGGGCACCGTGTCTACAAGGCGTACGACCCGCGAGCGACCTATCTCAAGACCTTCGCCGAGGGGCTCGCCCGCGACACCGGTAACATGCCGCTCTATGAGATGAGCACCCGCATCGAGTCCATCATGCACGAGGCGGTCGCCGACAAGGGGATCTTCCCGAACGTCGACTTCTACTCCGCGACGACCTACTGGTCCCTCGGCCTCGATCTCGACCTCTTCACGCCGATGTTCGCCCTCAGCCGCATGAGCGGCTGGACCGGTCACTGCATCGAGTACCTGAAGAACAACAAGCTGATCCGTCCCGGCGCCGCCTACGTGGGGCCGCACGAGGTTCCGTACGTCGCACTCTGCGACCGCTGACCTTTCGGGTCGAGTTCAGGTCGAGGCAGCTTCGATGAAAGAAGTCAAGCGATTCCTGATCGCGTTCCTCATCGTCCTTGCGTTGTTCGGCGCAGGCGTCGGGCTGGTCGCCCTCGGCAACACCAGCGGATCGCTGTTCCTGCTGCTCCTCGGCCTGCTGCTCCTCCTCCTCGCCCTTGGTCTCGCCATCGTCCTCTACTTATTTGTGGACGTGAGCTCGCTGTTCTGAGGATTCCGGGGACGGACTACAGGCGTGGTTCAGGTCGGCGACTTCCAGGGACCGTCGATCGCGACCGTGATCCCCTGGTGCTGGATGTTCACGAAGAGCGTGTTTCCGTCGGGGCTGAAGCAGGCGCCGGCCAGTTCGCCTCCGTTCCTCCGGTTCAGGGCGAATCGGTCGACCTCGCCCTTCGGCGTCACCCGCACCAGTCCGTTTCCGGGGGGTCCGTCCTCGCAGACGAAGACGTCGCCCCACGGGGCGATGGTGAGATTGTCCGCATTCTCGATCACGCCGCCTTCGGTCGCCTCGATCGACAGTTCGATCGTTCCCGGGGCATCCCGTTCGCCTTCGAGGCCTTCGACGGGCGAAGGGCGGTACTTCCAGATCTGCCCGATTCGGGCGACGCCCCCCGAGGTGCACGCGAAGAGGATCTCGTCGCGTCCGGTCCACATCCCCTCGCCTCGGGCGAAGCGGGCGGCACCGGCGTCGAAGCCCCTGAACCGCAGGTCGTCGTCCGGACTCTCGGGCCGGTCGAGGTCGATCCACTCGACGGGAAGCGATCGCCCGGTGATGGCCGTCGGGACCTCGGTCGCGGGGTCGATCCAGTTTCGAAGATCGGCCGAGGGCCTTCCCCGAACCACGAGGGCCTGCAGTCGTCCGCGCTCGGCGAGTCGGCCCGGATGATCCGGGACGAACCGATAGAGGAGGCCGTCATTCCGATCCTCGGTGAGGTAGACGCATCGGCCGTCCGGCGCGACCGCGATCGCTTCGTGGTTGAAGCGACCCAACCCGCGGAGTGGTCGAGGCTCCGCGAGTCCGACCTGATCGGTGGCGGGGACCTCGAAGCACCAGCCGTGGTCCTTCGCGCAGGCCACGTCCGCCTTCTGCGTCCACTCCTCGCAGGTGATCCAGCTCTTCCAGGGGGTCGGTCCGCCCGCGCAATTGCGTCCGGTCCCGGCCAGGCTCAGGAAGTGCTTCTCGACGGTGCCCGACTTCTGGTCGTAGACGATCGTGGTGGTGCCGCCGAGGACCGGACGATCGCCGCTGCCGGGGTCGAAGAACTTGGCTCGGTCGACGAGGCCGAGGCGTTCGAGATTCGGGCCGAACGCGCCCCATCCAAGATCGGCGTCGACGCCGATCTCGTGGTTGCGGACGAGGATCGTCCGGCCCGGCCCCCCGTCGAAGGCCGCCATGCCGTCGTGTTCGTGGGGGACCAGCAGGCCGTCGTCCATCTCCTCGCCCCATCGAGAGATGGTGCGATACGAGAACCCGGCCGGGAGGTCGAGGATGCCCGAAGGATCCTCGACGAGGTCGCCGTAGCCTCGGGCCGCGTCCTCGAAGCCGAGCAGGTTCGCGGCCACCGCGTCCCGCAGCCCGAGGAAGCCGCCGGTGGTGGCGGCGGCCATGCCCAGAAATGATCTGCGGTTGACTCTTCTCATGAAAGTACCATTTCCCGGGGACGGCCGCGGATCAAGACGATCGGCGCAAAGTTTCGATGTGATTCGCGCCGGGACCCCCGGACCGTCATGGTTCCACGACCGACTGTGGGTAGACGAGGATCCGGTCGTGGGCGACGAGCACCATGTCCTCGGCACCGTCTCCGGTCACGTCGGCCACGAGCACCTGCCGAGGTTCGAACTCCCGCGGTTCACCGCCACTGAACATCTTGGTCTCGAAGATCGTGAAGCCGGTCATGGGGTGGAGCCGACCCCGGTCGCTGAAGCTCAGGATGTCGGCCATCTGGGTCCCCGCGTCGAGGGAGACGAGATCGAGCCGTCCGTCGGCGTTGAGGTCGCCGAGCCCGACTTCGTGGGGGACCTTCCGGTTGTCGTCCGGACGCCACGAGCCGGTTTCGACCAGACGCGGTCGATCACCGTCGAGTCGCACCACCGCGAACGCGTCGTTGCCGACCAGCAGCAGATCATCGTCCTCGCTCGAGCCGCCGAAGCCGCCGCGTTCGATCCGCACCGGATCGATGCCGCGGATCGCGATCTCGTCGGACACCGCCCAGCCACTGCCGGCCCGCTCGAAGATCAGCAGGCGTCGGCCTTCGCGATCGGCCGCGACGATCCGGTCGCCGAGGATCGCCACCGACACCAGCTTGGCGTCTCGATCGGCGTTCAACTGCGACACGACCGTCCAGCCCTTCTCGTCGTCGTAGCGCAGGCCGCGGATGAAGTTGCGGTCCGCGACGAGGAGCTCCTCGGTGCCGTCGCCGTCGATGTCGAAGCGGCCGGTGTTCCCGGCGCCCGCGGCGCTGACCAGTCCGAACTGCGGCATGTCGTCCTTCTCGACGAGCGTGAACCCGTCGTCGCCGGCTCGAAGCATCATCATCGGCTTGTCCGCGGTGAACACCAGCAGGTCGGTTCGTCCGTCCTGATCGGCGTCGACGTCGAGCACCGTGTCCGGACCGCGGGTTGCGCGTCCGAGTTCGATGACCTCGGTCTCTCCGCCATCCAGGGCGAGCAGATCGAGGGAGAAGCGCTTGTCCTTGGAGGCGATCACCGCGAGGGCGGGACCGTCCTCGAGGTCGACGAGCTTCATCGCCACCGGGACGTCACCGGCGGGGAGGCGAAGCGCCTCCGGGAAACCGATGCCGTCGGGGCCGACCGTCGCCCGGCCCACCACGCCTTCCTCCTCGCTCAGCACGAAGATCTCCGCGGTGCCGTCACCGTCGATGTCGCCGGCTTCGACCGCGTCCGGCGCCGCGAAACTCGGCGAGGTCCGGCTGCCACCAAGCCCCCTTCCGGGGATCTGCATCCAGGTCGCGATGGCGTTCTCCGCCCGGTCGGTGGCGAGAACGTCGAGCAGATCGTCGCCGTCGATGTCGGCGACGACCACGTCGCGCTTGCGTTCGCCGGGGTCGGTGAACCCGTGGACCTCGAAGGAGGGCTCGCCACCTTCCTTGTCGTCCATCCGGAACTCGTGCACCACGAGCCGCTTGGTCGGGCGTTCGATCACCGCGAGTCGGGCCGCGTCCCGGCCGGGCAGGATCACGCCTTCGGCTTCCGCGATCGGCGGCATCTCGAATCGGAGCTGCGGACCGAAGTTCTTCTTCGCGTCGACGCGGGACGCGAGCCAGATCCGGACCGGTGCTTCATCGTCGGCGGCGATGCCGGCGAGATCGAGCAGCCCGTTGCCGTCGAAGTCCTCCGCGAAGATCGCGATGATCCGGTCGTCACCGGCATTGAGATCCTTCGGCGGCGCGAGTCGGCCGTTCCGCTCGAGCGGCCAGATCTTGATCTGACCGCCCACGAGGCCGACGACCTCCAGCGGGCCATCCGTACCGGCGAGATCCTCGACCAGCAAGCCGTCGCGCGACACGCCGAGCCCGCGGACCCGGTTCTTGCGGAGCAGTTCGAATTCGCCGGGGGCGGTCTGCCGGTAGACGTGGATCGAATTGGGGCGGCCGCCCGCCACGATGTCGAGCATGCCGTCACCGTCCACGTCGACGGCTCGAATCGCGCCGACTTCGAAGTTCACGGGGATCTCGATCCGTTCGAATCGCCAGTGCTCGGGAAGCTCGTTCGCCCGCCGCGGGGGTTCGGGTTCTCCCGGCACCGCGTCGGGCCGCTGACGCAGGAACTCGATGCGGCTCTTGTGGTTGTTCACGACCAGAAGGTCCTCGAGTCCGTCGGCGTCCAGGTCGGTCGACAGAAGCGGGCCTGCGTTCGGACCGACCGGAACGACTTCGAGGGGGTCGAAGCCGAAGTGGGCGGCGGTGTCCGCGTCCTGGGCCGTCGCCGCCACCCCGATCGACGCCGCGACGAGGGCCGCGAGGCGGGTGGGGGCGGGCCTTCGGGTCGGGCGATGGGAGTCGGTCGAGCGAATCATGCGAATCATCCGAATCGTGGGAATCATGGGTCGAGGGCCTCGGGAGGGAGGGGCGGAGCACGGAAGGGCACACGCGGGGCATCACCGCGAGACTGAAAAATCCGGATGAAAGCGTGCGAGCGGTTTATAGTACCCGTCCTGAACAAGGAGTCTTCGAATGCCCAGCAAGATCGTTCGGTTCATGCTCGTGATGATCGCCTTCGCTTCTTTCGCGGCGTTCGCGTCCGTCACGTCCGCCATGGCGACCATGGCCGCCGAACGGGGCGACGTCGTCCGTCTGAAGGACGGCGGAGAGGTCCGTGGCTCGATCGTCAAGCGCGACGACCGGTCGGTCTGGATCGACGTTGGCCCGACCGTGGTCAGTTTCGATCTCGACCAGGTCGAGGAGATCGTCTCGGGTGGCGGGAAGGAGATCCGCGCCGTGGACTCCGGCACGCTCTTCTCCGTCGCGGTCGACCCGATCGAGCTGAGCCCCAAGGAGCACGCGAAGATCCTCGGCCCCGCGGTGATCAAGGTGTCGACGCCGAGCGGCCTGGGATCGGGTGTGATCATCTCTCCCAACGGCTACGCCATCACCAACGCCCACGTCGTCCAGAAGGAGACGGCGTTGCGGGCGACGGTCTGGTTCCTGCAGCCGGACGGGACGCTGAAGCGGACCGACATCGACGACGTCGAACTGGTCGCGGTCAACAATCACCTGGACCTGGCCCTGATCCGCATCACCAATCCCAAGGACGAGCCGTTTCTCTTCGCACCGGTCCAGGGCGCGGAGAAGCTCGACATCGGCCAGCCGGTCTTCGCCATCGGTAACCCGCTCGGCCTCGAACGGACCCTGACCCAGGGCGTGATCTCCACGACCCAGCGAAACTTCAGCGGACTCACCTACGTCCAGACCGACACGCCGATCAATCCCGGAAACAGCGGCGGACCGCTCTTCAACACCCGCGGCGAGGTCATCGGCATTACCAACATGGGGATCGTCGGCGGCGAAGCGCTCGGATTCGCGATCCCGGCCCGCTACGTCAAGGACTTCGTCCGCAACCGCGAGGCGTTCACCTACGACCGTTCCAACCCGAACAGCGGGCACATCTACCACGAACCTCCGACGCGTCGACTCCCGGGGGGGCCCGCGATCCTCGACGACGACACCGCCGGATCCTGAACGGCCCGAAATCCCCACCTTCGTCCGGCCAATCAAGCACCGGACGAATCATCACCATCGAATCCTTCGCCATCCACACCGGAAGCCAGACATGAAACGCCGACGTCACACCAGCCTGCTCTTCGCCACCTTGCTGATCCCCGCGGGGGCGTCGCTCGCCCACGCCGCGGAGGACTTCACGATCGCCGATCTCGCGCCGGAAGGAACGATCTTCATCATCGGCGGCGACGGAACCGGTGAAATGTGCGGTAGGTTCGAGAACAATCCGCTTGGTGCCCTCTGGCGGACCGACGCGGTCCAGGGCTCGATCGCGGAGTCGTTCGGCGAGGTGCTTCAGGACGTCACGTCCGAGTTCGCGGCCGACGGCATCGATCTCGAAGGCATGAAGTGGCCCACGAACCTCGGTTTCGCGGTCTACACCGATCTCGACGAGGAGACCGGGCAGTCCCGCGCCTTCGTCCTCGGCTACGGGGACTGGGGTGCCGAGGCCGACGCCAACGGTCGCATGATGGAATCGTTGATGGAGACGTGGCGGAAGTCCGACTCGATCGATCTCGACTCCAAGGAGATCCGTGGTCGGGAGGTCATGATCCTCGAGCAGATCTCGGAGGATGACGATCCGGCCGACGACTTCGGTGACATGGACGACATGATGATGATGTTCGGGGATCCCTCGGAGATGGCGCCGGATCTCGACACCATGTACATGGTCAAGGACGGCGGCCGGATGCTGATGGCGAACGACCTGCTCGCGATCGACGACGCGCTCGCGATCTTCGACGGCGACGACGCGAAGGTCCTCGCGGGCACCGATGACTGGCGGACGTCGATGCGTCAGCTCGGAGATCCCGAGGCCTACGTGCTGCTGCGGACCGGACCCCTCCAAGATCTCCTCGCCCCGATGTTCATGGGGCCGCTCGGCATGGTCGAGCCGATGATCGGCGAGATGTTCGGCGACGTCCGTGGCTATGGCTTCGGGCTCGAGATCCCCGAGGATCCCGGCACCGCTTCGATGGTGCTGTCCGCTTCGATCCTCATGCCGGGTGACAAGACCGGCCTGCTCGGACTGATGCGGAATCAGGACGGCCTCGGATCGCGGCCGCCGAAGGTCATCGGCGAGGACGCGATCGCCTACGGTCGGATGAACGTCGACTTCGCCGGCCTCATGCCGCTCGCGGACCAGATCTCCGCGGCCATCCCGATGGGCGGCGAGGAAGCCGACATGATGCTCGAGCAGTTCGGGCCGATGCTGTCGCCCGCGTTCGAGTCGCTCGGACCCGCGATGCACGTCATGACCTTGAAGACCGGGAGCACGGTCCTCATCCCGACCTCCGCGCCCGGCAAGGTCCAGAACATGCTCGCGATGTTCGGACCCGGCATGGAGATGCAGCCTCGTGACTTCCTCGGCGAGACGCTCTGGACCGGTCCGGACGACGGCCCCAGCGCCTGCATCGCGGGCAACTGGCTCCTGCTCGGCGAAGCGGACGGCGTGAAGCAGGTCGTTCGTGGCCTCAACGCCGACGCCGCCGACCAGCCGATCGCGGAGTTCGGTCGCTTCAACGACGCGATCGGCCTCATGCCGAAGGGCGACGTGGTCGGTTGGGGTTACGTTGACACCGTCGAACAGTACGCCGCGAGCCGCGAGAACTTCGACGGGATGATGGCGATGCTGGGCGAGCAGGACGAGTTCGCCCCGGAAATGCCGATCGACGGCGGTGCCCTCATGGACGGCGTGGCCGACCTGATGGAGACCATGACGCCTCGTGAGCTCTCCCGCTACGCCGGCCCCTCGGTCTGGAGCTTCTCCGCGGACGATGCCGGTTGGGTCTATCGACAGTGGTTCCTTCCGCCCGTGAACGTCGGCGGCTGATTCCCCCGTGTCGAGACGCTTCACGGTGAACGAACATCGACGCTCCGCCTCACGGCGGGGCGTCGTTTTCATGATGGCGAGGGCGCGGTGGCCGGAGCGCGTTCGCACGACGCGATCAGCGAATCGACCGCGGCGTCGAGCCGTGCGGGTTCGAGGGCCCAGTGGTTTCCATGGCCCGCACCGCGGACCACTTCGACGCGTCCTTCGGGGGCCGCGTCACCGATCGCGACGCCGTCGGCGACGGGACTGATCGGATCGTGGTCCCCGAGGACCACCAGTGTCGGCACGGTGGTCCGGGCCGCGGCGGCTCGCGTCGAGCGCGGCCGTCGGCCGACCAGACGGAGGCCCTGCACCGCGAGCCAGGCGATCGGCGTCGCGGGGAGGCCGCGCAGCCACAGTCGCTGCCGCAGCGGCACCCGGAGCGTCTCGTAGGGCGCGATCGCGACGACACCGTCGATGCGATCCGAGGCGGCGGCGGCGAGGATCGCCACGGTGGCGCCCAGGCTTCGACCGACCACCACCACCGCGGTCTCCGGCGGGGCGTCGAGCCGCGACAGGAGCGCGGTCAGATCGTCGACGTCGGTGTCGCCGAGGCCGGCGCCGTCGGGTTCCGCGTCCCCGTGACCACGAAGATCGATCATCACGATCCGCGAGCCGCGGCGACGCCAGTCGCCCAGGTGAGGGAGCCAGGTCAGCCGGGAGCGTCCCCATCCGTGAACGAGGATCAGCACCGGCCCGTGGGCCCGGAGGCCGGGGACGTCCCACACCGGAAGCCGGACATCGCCCGGACGATCGAGGGTCCATTCGGAGAACGGAACGTCGACCTCACCCGGATCGGACGGCATGCCGCGGGCGAGCGCCCAGCCGGCGGTTCTACGACGGGGACGAAGGGCTTCGCGCATGGTCGCCACGACGATGAGGGTGATCGTGAGGAGGGCCGCGACGCCGAACAGGACGAGGAGTTCCATCGACGGACACCCTATCCGATGAAGATGCGAAGGTCGTGCGGGGGAACCGGCATCGGCGGCGACGACGGTCAGCGTGCCTCGAACATCCTGCGGTTGGTGCCGTCGGTTCCGATCCCCGCCGAGACGCGGCCGCCGCATCCGGGGCAACGCCCTTCGTACCGGGTTTCCGCGGCGTTCCGGGTCAGGCGTCCGTATCGGTGGCAGCACTTGAACCAGATCATGATGAAGCGGCCTCCGGACGGCGCCGCCGGCCTTCGCGGCGGCGCGCCGGTCTGGTGGAGTCCGTCGATTTCGATCCGGTCTCGGGAATCCGCCATGGCGTCGTCCTCGGAAACGCTCGTCACTCGGTGATCGGCCGGTCGCCACCGAGGCGACAGGCTTCATCGATTCGATTCGCGGTGGTCACGGCACGATCGACGGCCGCATCGACTTCGGACTCGATCGCCAGGGCGCGGGCCGTGCCCTGGTCGAGTCCGCGAAGTGAATCGAGATTCATGTCGACGTTCCAACGGCCTGCTTCGGCGGCGACCGCCGCGAGCCGACCCGCGATCGCGAGGTCGCTTCGAAGCATTCGGCTGGAGCGGCCGACGAGTCGAGCCGCGAGATCGACGGTCTCCGCCGCGTTGATGACCAGTCGGTACGGGGCTTCGATCGCATCCTCGACCGCCGTCGGCCAGGCCGCCAGACGCCGGGGGTCGTCGGTGTCGAGTGGCCAGAGGGCCGCCAGGGACTCGAAGGCCCGGGCGTCCTGATCGGCGAGTTCGAGCCCCCTCTCGCGGATCCCGCGGAGGCGTCCCGCGGCGTCGGCGAGGACCGACTCGAACGCCGCGAACTTCTTCTTCCCGTGGCTGAAGGCGATCACCATCTCCGCCAGCCCGGCCGCATGCGCGAGGATCGAACCCGCCGCGGCGCCACCGCCGGGGACCGAGCGTCGCGACGCGAGGGCTTCGGTGAAGGCGCCCAGCGTCGAGTCGGCGAAGTGGGTGGACGGTTCGGTCATTGGCGTATCTCGCCGCCGACTCCGGTGCCGAGGGACGCGGTGATCGTTGCGATCTCCGGATCGATCTCGTCGTGCCGAAGCGTTCGATCCGTCACGCGGAAGCGCAACCGCAGGGTGACCGCCTTGCGGCCGGTGGGGAGGTTGCGACCACGGAACACCGTGACGAATTCGATGGCCTCGAGGGACGCCGGACGATTCGAGTCGATCGCGGCCTCCATGTCGGCCCATCGCACCGCCTCCTCGACGAGGACCGTCAGGTCGCGGTCGATGGCGGGGAACGCAGGCAGCGTTTCCGCCACGCTCTCGGGAGGCCAGGTGGCGAGTGCGGCGGCGAGTCCCGCGGGGGCGAGCTCGATCTCCGCGGCGACGACGGCGCGGTCGTGACCGAATCGAGCGGCGGTCTTCGCGTCCACCACGCCGATCGAACCGACGGCCTCTCCGTCGAGGTGGATGGCGGCGGACGCTTCGCATCCGGCGAAGGCGGTCTCCGGATCGACGTGGATCCTTTCGGCACCGACGATTCGGGCGATGCGATCCACCACGGTGCGGAGCGTCGCGAAGGCGGCCTGCCCTTCCGCGGTGCGGTCCCGGGCGTCGACGCCGGCGGGGGGATCGACCACGAGACCGAGGAGTCGGCGTTCACGATGCACGCCTCCGTGCTGATCGAACACCGACGCGGTCTCGAAGAGTCGCACCTCCGTGGTGCCGAGGTCGTGGTTGTGCGCCGCGACTCGAAGCAGGCTGGGGACGAGACTCGGGCGGAGCACCGGCTCACCACCCGCGCGGTCGTCCTCGACCTCCAGCACGCCCCGGTCGGCGGTGAGGAACGCGGCCGCGGCGTCCGCGGCGATCAGGGTGTGGGTCACCGTCTCATGGAAACCGAGGCCCACGAGCATGTTGCGAATCGCGCCGAGTCCCTCGTCTTCCGGTCGGGGTGGAACCGCCCGGATCCGGATCGTCTCCGCGACCGGCAGGGCGTCGAGCCCGTGGGTGCGCGCGATCTCCTCGACCAGATCCGCCTCGCGTTCGAGATCGATTCGCCGGGGCGGAATCGTGCATTCGATGCGATTGCCGTCGACCTTCGGATCGAATCCGAGGCCCACGAAGAGTCGATGGATCTCCTCGTCGGAGATCTCGATCCCCAGCACCGCGCGACACCGCGCGGGCCGCATGGCGACCAACCGGGGCCCGGGGATCGGGCGACCGTCCGCGACGACGCCGTCACAGAGTTCACCGCCCGCGAGCTCGAGGATGAGGGCGACCAGGCGGTCCGCGGCGGCCGCGATCTCGGCGGGGTGCACGCCTCGCTCGAACCGATAGGACGAATCACTCGCGGTGCGATGACGGCGGGCCGTGTTTCGAACGGAGACGGGATCGAAGGTCGCGGCCTCCACGAGGATGTCGGTGGTGGATTCGGAGACGGCGGTCTCGGCCCCACCCTTCACGCCGGCCATCGCGATCGCCCGCTCCGCGTCCGCGATCACCAGATCGTCGCTCGTGAGTTCGAGCGGCTTCGCATCCTCGCCGATCGGGAGGAAGGGTTCGGCGTCGCGGGCGGGACGGATCTCGATCCGGCCGCCGCGAACGGTCGCGAGGTCGAAGACGTGGGTGGGCTGTCCGTATTCGAAGAGCACGAAGTTCGTGGCGTCGACGAGATTGTTTCGAGGGACGAGCCCGATCGCGACAAGACGGCGTTGCAGCCAGTCCGGACTCGGTCCGACCTTCACGCCGCGAATCACCCGGGCGGTGTAGAGCGGACAGCGGTCGGGATCGAGATTGCGGATCTCGACGACGTCGGCGACCGGTGGCCCGCCCGACGGAAGGTCCGACGTCGGCGCCTTGAGACTCGAACCGCCGAGCAACGCGGCTTCCCGGGCGAGGCCGAGATGGCAGAGGCAGTCGCCCCGGTTGCTCGTGGTCTCGATCTCCTGCCACGGCTCGCCGTTCTCGGCGATGTCCTCCCCGTCGAAGGGGAATCCGGCCGCGGTCAGGAGGTCGGCCTGGGCGGCCGCGTCCAGCGGGGGGTCGAGATAGTCGTTCAGCCAGTTGATGCTCGTTCGCATGATTCGAGGAGGGTACCCCGTCGAGGATCCCGGCGGGCCTCGAACGGGCCTGCTACTTTCCGTGCATGTCGCTTTCCGGTTCGAGATCTCGATCGACCTTTCACCTTCGACGCCTGGCCGCGTTGCTCCCGTTTCTCGCGGCCGCAGCGTGCAGTTCGCCACCGTCGTCGACCGGGGGGGCGGTTCCGGGGGATGCGGTGATCGATGCGACGGTGCTGGTGGGCGAGGAGCTCGGCCGGCGAATCCGGCGGGACCCGGGGGACTGGCCCGTCCAGTTCCGACCCGCCCGGGCCATCATTCTGCCGGACGGCGTGCTTCGAGCCGACGTCGGGGCCGACCTGCGGGTCGACGATCGCCCGGGCGTGGCCCGGCATCTCTATCGATCCCAGCTCGAGGATCTCTGGCGAGGGCTCGATGAACTCGGATTCGGTGATCCGACGGTCGGGGACTACGAGGGCAACCTCGGGCTGCTCGTTCCAAGCGACGACGAAGTGATCCAGATTCTCGCCCTGCAGCGTGGCGGGCGGGACTGGGCCATCGTCCGCCGGTTCCAGGTTCCACCGGACCTCACGCCGGCCGAGGCAGCGGATCTGGAGGACGCCCGCATGAGATCGGCGATCCGTCGTCTCGCGGCGCTGGCCTGGGCCTTCGATGATCCGCCGGACGACTCCATCGATTTTCCCGAGCGATACGACTTCGGCCCGGATCCCTGGGCTCGATACCGGGACCCGGTGAAGGGAGACACGTGATTCGAACCACGAACGGCATCGGATCGTTCCCGGATCGGATGATCCCGATGGTGAAGGGGACCATGCTTCTCTTCGCGGCCATGGTGCCGGGCGGCTGCGTCGGTCCCGGTGGCGCCGCCACCGCACCCAGCGAGCCCAACAATCAGGCGATCAAGCTCCTGTTGCTCGATGCCGACGGTGAGGATCAGCGGTATGCCCTCTACAAATGGCGGGCGGACGGTCGTTTCTTCTACGGCGGGGGCCGGGAGGCCCACGAAGGGGAGACCCCGATCGAACTGACCTTCCCGGAGGATGTCCGTCGCACCCTCACCAAGGTGATTGAAGACATCGGCTGGCTCGCCGTGGATTTCACGCCGCCGGCGTCTTCAAGCGGTCCCCGGCTGCTCGAGGTCGATCTCCGGCTCAAGGGTGTTCGGCGGAAATTCGAGATCAAGGCGGACGGTCGCACCTTCGACCGGGGAACGGCCGAATTGCTTGAAGCGCTTCAGGCGATTGCGGCCCAGCGGTTCAAGGGAGTCCTCGACGGGCTTCCTCAGGCCGACCGACCGGCGGGATGATCTCTTACCGGCCGTGGGTCGTGGTGGGAGACGCTTCCGGGTGCTCCAGAGCCCGCCGAACACCTCGAAAAGACGTTTTCGATATCAAAATCGCGGCTTCGGGACCCGAAAGTCCGTTTGGAGGGGTTGTCCTGGTCAGGCGAGCGACCTCATCCATCGATTCACCCGAAAAAGCGCGGGATCGACGAGAACGCGCCGGATGCAGGCGTACAGTCGCCGTCACGGATCCGGTGTCGGTCGAGCCTTCTCGCTTGAGGGGCCCGCTAGGCGACTCAGGCCTGCATCGATGATTCGGGAAGGACCACGTTCCACATGAACACCGAACCACTCGTCTTGGATTGTGAAGCGTCAGCGAATGGCCCGCGACCATCTACGAGGTCGGCCGATGCAGCGGCCCGGCGTGCTGGTTCCGCAAGGGTTCCAGAAGCCCGGAGGGCGATGGTTCGTTCGCTCTACCAACGGCATCACAGAGCCCTTGGAGCCTTCATTCGCCGCCTGGTCGGTCCTGAACGTGCCGAGGACGTGGTCCAGGAGGTGTTTTTTCGTCTCCTCCGCCTCGAAAATCTCGAAACGCGCGAGATCTCCGTGAGTTATCTCTTTCGGATAGGTGAGAACCTCGTCCGCAAGGGATATCACCAGGAGCGACGTTCGCGAAAGACGCTCGAGGCGGTCGGCCGACAGGATGCACGTCGGTTCACCGCGGAAGAAGGAGGGCGGTTCGGCGTGCCGGCCGATCGGCGAGCGGAAGTGGGAGTCGGGAGCCCGGGCATCGCCCGGGTCCACGCCGGGAGGCTCGAGGCAGCCCTGCGAAGCCTGACGGACAACGAGCAGGCGGCGGTTCGATTGATCGTGTGTCGGGGGCTGAGTTATGAGCAGGCAGCTGTGGCTCTTGGCGTGAATGTCACCACCATCAACAATTGGAAGTACCGAGGTGTCAAAAAACTCCAGCAACTCTGCAGTCCCGAATCCGATCCCTGCAGTCGATCGGATCGGGGAAACAACTTCCGAATCTGCTCCCGATCCGAGTCTCACCGCCGAAATCGAGTCGAGTCGGACTCGAATCCGGAAACGGCTCGCGACCCTCGCGAACCGGCTCGCCGGACCGAACATGGTCGCGGCCGTCGACGGTTCGGACGCGTCGGATGAGGTCGATGAGAACGTACGGTCGCTGATCGAAGGCGATTGACCCGGCGCCGATCAGGCTCCCTCGGCCCGAACCGGATCGGGGGAGCCGGATCGTGGCGTCGCGACTCCGAATCAATTCCGTTCGAGTCGATTCCGGAGGGATCGGGGGCGGCCCATGATCGGTCGTTCCTGTTCCAGATCGACCGGCGATCGGGGTGAAGGACGAGCCCGGCCTCCGTGGGATTCGTACACTGCCCCGAATGTCCGGCGAATCCCCATCCGAGAAATCACAGACCGCGCCCGAGACCGACCGCGGAAGCGTTCCGGACGATCCGATCGTCGGGATCGATCTCGGCACCACCAATTCCCTCGTCGCCTTCGCCGACGCGGCCGGTCCCCGCATCCTGGATCTCGACCGTGGGGCGGATGAAGGTGTGCCTTCATCGGAGACCGGTCTGGTGCCTTCGGTGGTCCGGTACCGAGGGGACGCGGTGGAGGCCGTCGGCCGGAGGGCCGCCGCCGGACTCGAGGAGCATGCGACGCGAACGGTCTTCAGCGTGAAGCGGTACATGGGTCGCCGATTCGACGACCGTCGCGATGACGCCGAGGCCTCGCCATACCAGGTGGTCTCCGGCGCCCGCGGGCTCGCCGGCGTCGAGATCGACGGCCGCGTTCGGAGTCCCGAGGAGATCTCCGCCGATCTGCTGGCCCATCTGCGCGATCGCGCCTCGGAAGCCCTCGGCGTTCCGGTCCGCCGGGCGGTGGTCACGGTTCCCGCGTACTTCGACGACGCCCAGCGACAGGCGACTCGTGACGCCGGACGGATCGCGGGCATCGACGTGGTGCGGATCCTCAACGAACCCACCGCGGCGGCGCTCGCCTACGGAATCGGCGGGCGGGGTGACGCCGAGACGATCGTCGTCTACGACCTGGGTGGCGGGACTTTCGACGTCACGGTGCTCGAGGTCATGCCCGCGGATCCGTCCTCCCCGGATGGGGAGGCGATCTTCCGGGTGCTCGCCACCGCGGGGGACACCCATCTCGGCGGCGACGATTTCGATCGCGTGCTGGTCGGGAATCTCCATGAAGCGGCGATGGGGGAACCGGATCCGGAACGTCGGGCCCGTCGACTCGCGGTGCTTCGGGCGGTCGGCGCCCGGGCCAAGGTCGCGCTGAGCGACGCGGCGGCGACTCGGATCCGACTCGACGGTCGGGGGCTGGTGCCCGATCTCGATCGGACGCTCGACCGCAGCGACTTCGAGACCGCGGCACGTCCCCTGGTCGATCGCACGCTCGACGCGTGTGCGAGGGCCCTCAAGGACGCGGGGCTCGAGCGAGCGTCGATCGATCGGGTGGTGCTGGTCGGCGGATCCACGCGAATGCCGATGATCCGGAAAGCCGTCGAGTCCTGGTTCGATCGACCGGCCTACGTGGCCCTCGATCCGGATCGCGTGATCGCCCTCGGCGCCGCGGTCCAGGGTTCGATCCTCGCCGGCACCCGACGCGACGCGCTGCTCCTCGACGTGATTCCACTGAGCCTGGGACTCGAGACCGCGGGCGGCGCCGTCGCGAAACTGGTGGTGCGGAACACGATGGTCCCGACTCGTTCGGTCGAGATGTTCTCGACGAGCGTCGACGGTCAGTTGAACGTCGGTCTGCACGTCGTGCAGGGTGAACGGGAGATGGTCGCCGACTGCCGGAGCCTCGCCAGATTCGAACTTCGGGGACTGCCGCCGATGCCTGCCGGGATTCCTCAGATCGAGGTCGTGTTCAACGTCGACGCCAATGGCGTGCTCGGCGTCGACGCGGTCGAGCGACGAAGTGGTCGACGCGCCCGGGTGCAGGTCGTCCCCAGCAACGGTCTGACCCGAGAGGAAGTGGATCGGATCGAAGCCGACTCCGTGACGCACGCCCGGGACGACATGATGGTCCACCGCGTCGTCGATCTCGCGGTGAACGCGGCCCTCGACGTGAAGTGGATCACCGAGGCCCTCGATCGCGTTCGCGGGGACGTCGACCCCGAGGTGGTGGCGTCGGTCGAATCCGGCCTCGTCGCCCTCCGGTCCCTGATCACCCGGGCCCGGGAGGATCCCCGATCCGTGGATCCCGACGCGTTTCACGCGGCGAAGGATCATCTGGATCGGGCGAGCATGCCCGTGCACGAGGCCTCCATCGCCCGCAGTCTCCGGAACGACGAATCAACGGACGCTTGAACGGCCGTCCCGGGCGGTACACTTCGCCGCCTCGACTCGAGGCACTGGAGATCGTCGTTGTCCAAGTCTTCGCTCATCATCCCCTCGGGGGAGACCGACGCCGTCGAGGTCGGGCCGTCGCCGATGGCGGAGAACGCGGCTCGATTCGCCGTCGATTCGTGGGCGGACGGTTTCTTCTCGATCAATCCGCGTGGCACCGTGAGGGTCCGGCCGGATCGGCGTCCCGAACGCGAGGTCGATCTCCTCGAGATCGTCGAGGGCGTTCGGGATCGAGGATATTCGACACCGGTGCTGCTTCACTTCGGTGACGTCCTCGAGACGGTCCTCGGTGATCTGCGTCGAGCCTTCGACGGGGCAATCGAACAGCACGGCTATCGAGGCGCCTACCGCGGCGTGTATCCGGTGAAGGTGAACCAGCAGCGAAGCGTGGTGGAGGACGTCGGTCGGATCAGCGGGGAGATGGGATTCGGCTTCGAGGTGGGGTCGAAGCCCGAGCTGCTCGCGGTGCTCGCGATGACCGTCGAACAGCCCGATCGACTGGTGGTCTGCAACGGCTTCAAGGAGGATCGCTACGTCGAGTTCGCGATGCTCGCGGCGAAACTCGGGCGGACGGTCGTTCCGGTGATCGAGAATCTCGAGGAACTCGGGCTCGTGCTGCGACACGCGGCACGACTCGACGTCCGACCCCGCATCGGCATCCGTGTGAATCTCAACGTCGAGGGTGCGGGCCGGTGGGCGAGTTCGAGCGGGATCAAGGCCAAGTTCGGTCTGACCCTCGCCGAGGTGCTTCGCGCCGTCGACCTGCTCCGCGATCACGGCATGCTCGACTGCTTGAAGCTGCTTCACTGTCACATGGGGAGTCAGATGCACGACATCCGGCAGGTGGCGGCGGGGGTGGGCGAGCTGACCCGGATCCACACCGAGCTCCACCGGCTCGGGGCCGCGGTGGAATTCATCGACGTCGGGGGGGGCTCGGCGTCGACTACGACGGCAGCCAGTCCAATTCCGCGTTCAGCCGCAACTATTCGCTCGAGGAGTACGCCTCGACGGTGGTCCACCGGATCCAGTCGATCTGCGACGACCGCGAGGTGCCGCATCCGACCATCGTGACCGAGAGCGGTCGGGCGATGGTCGCGCAGCAGAGCGTCCTGATCTTCGACGTGCTCGGAGCGAATCGCTTCGAACCCCATCGAATCCCCGAGGACCTCGAAGGGCTTCGGGGTCGGGACGGCGAGGAACCCGCCCGTCCGCTCGTCGATCTCTTCGACGCGTGGCGACGGATCGACGCGGATCATCTCCTCGAATGCTGGCATGACGCGGAGAGCGCGCGGGCCGAGGCCCTCACCCTGTTCACCCTGGGCTACATGTCGCTCGAGCATCGAGCCGAGGTGGAGCGGATCTTCTGGACCCTCGCGCTGCGGGCCCGGGAGCTCGCGACGTCGCTGGATCCGGTTCCCGAGGAACTCACGGAGCTCGACGATCTGCTCACCGACGTCTACTTCTGCAATCTCTCGGTCTTCCAGTCGCTTCCGGACTGCTGGGCGATCGAACAGGTCTTTCCGATCATGCCGATCCACCGCCTCGACGAGACGCCGACGCGACGCGGCACGCTCGCTGATCTCACCTGCGATTCCGACGGCAAGGTCGATCGCTTCATCGGCCGCGAGGACGTCAAGCGGTGGCTTCCGCTGCACGAACTGGAGGCGGGACGGCGGTATCTCCTCGGCGCGTTCCTGGTCGGTGCCTATCAGGAGACGCTGGGCGATCTCCACAACCTCTTCGGCGACACCCACGTCGTCCACGTCCGGGTCGACGACTCGGGAAGCTGGTGGATCGAGGAGATCGTGGAAGGAGACACCGTCCGCGAAGTCCTCGGTTACATGCAGTACGACTCGACCATGCTGACCAGGGCGATTCGCAAGGAGTGCGAACGTTCGGTCCACCGTGGTTCGATCACCGCCCGCGAGTGCCGGGAGATGGTGTCGGCGTTCGAGACCGGACTGGCGGGCTACACCTACCTCGAGCCGGATCACGACTGACCGCAGGCGGACGGACGCCGGGATCAGTCGGTGCTGGACCGGGTCCCGGGATCGGGCCCGGTCCGAATGCCCTTGGCCTCGAGGAACGAGGCCGCGAGCGCCTCGTAGATGGACGGCTCGCAGATGCGACTCGCCACGGCCGCTCCGAGGGCGGCGGCGAACATGAGCGGCAGGATCATCCCGTACGCCCCGGTCATCTCGAAGAGGATCGCGAAGACGGTGATCGGACTCTGGACGACGCCCGCGAAGTAGGCGGCCATGAAGATCAGCATGAATTCGGGCAGGCCGATTCCGGGGGCGATGGTGCGCTCGAAGAAGCCGTGCGTCATCTGGCCGAGACCGGCGCCCACCGCGAGGCTCGGATCGAAGAGACCGCCGGGGATTCCGCTGATCAGGCTGGTGAAGCTCGCCACGGCCTTGCCGAGCGGATCGCTCCAGATCGCGATGGGAGCGTTGGTCGCCGCCGCGGTCTCCAGCATGCGTTCGGCCTGATCGTGGCCTCCCCCGTAACTGGAGCCGCCGGAGAGGATGCCGGTGACCGCCAGGGCCAGTCCGAGGACGATTCCGGTGCGGAGCGGATTCGCCACGAGGAACGGCGCGAGTCGCCGGCTGCCGCCGACCACGCCCCGACCGAACCAACCGCCGAGGAATCCACCGAGGACGCCGACCACCGGAACCGCGATCCACTGTCGCAGTTCGAGCAGCCAGGCGCCGAGATCACCGTCGATCGAGAGCGGAAGGCCCGCACCACTGTTGCTCGAGCCGTAGAATTCGTAGTCGCCGAGGAAGACCACGCCGACCAGACACGCGATCGCCACGGTGCGGATGATCGCGGTGGCGCTCTGCTTGTCGAAGATCCGGCCGACCTCTTCGAAGCAGAAGATCACGCCCGCGACCGGTGCGTTGAACGCCGCCGCGATGCCCGCGGCCGATCCTGCGAGGATGAGACCCCGCTGGACGAGCCACGGATGAAACCGGCAGAATCGACGACTGAGGTGCATGCAGCAGGCGGCCACGTGGACGGAGGGGCCTTCGCGTCCGACCGTGATCCCGGAGATGAGGGCCATGCTCAGAAGCAGGATCTTTCCGAGCGCGATTCGCACCGAGAGCATGAGTCCGCGCTCGGGTCGTTCGCCGATCTGGATCGCGGCGATGGCCTGGGGGATTCCCGTCCCCTCGGTTCCGGGGAAGAAACGTCGTTGAAGCCAGACGATGGCGGGCATGGTCACCGCGACACCGAGGGCGGGGAGGATCACCGTCCAGACGCCCGAGATGGAGATCCCGAGAAACACTTCCCGGCCGGAAAGCCAGTCGACCGCGCCTCCGCCCGCCCGGTCGGCGTAGACGAAGTAGAGCGCCGCCACGCCGGCGAGAAACGCCGCGAAACTCGTGGCGGTGATCATGATGATGGACTGGCGGACCGTCGGTTCGGTCCTCGGTTCGGCGCTCATGCCTCGAATCTACCCGACATGGACCGAGGGAGTCACCGGGAAGCGACGGGGTCGGTCGCCTTCTCCGTCCCGATTCATACAATCCGACGCGTCGCAACCTTCCTTCCCGGCCGGAATCACGTCGCCATGACCGAGCACAATGAAGTCGTCCTGCCGGCGTTTCTCGGCGTCGATCCACCGACGGGAGTCCCGGCGGCGGTGATCGTCCCCGTGCCCTACGACCGCACCAGCACCTGGCGCAAGGGTGCCGATCGCGGGCCCGCGGCCTTGCTCGAAGCCAGTGCGGAGGTCGAGCGATTCGATCTCGAGACCTTGAGCGAGCCGTATCGATCGGGCATTCTCACCGGCTCGCCGGTGCTCCACGACGGCGATCCCGAGTCCCTCGCGGACGTGGTCGAGCGGGTCGTGACGGCCGTGATCGACGGCGGATCGATGCCGATCCTGCTCGGGGGCGAACATTCCGTCTCGATCGGCGCGATCCGGTCGGCGGCGACGGCGGTCCGGTCGCGGAACGCCCGGCTGGGCGTCGTCCAGATCGACGCCCACGGGGACACCCGTGAGGCGTACCACGGTTCCCCGTTCAATCACGCCTGCGTCATGGCCCGGGCCCGCGAGGTCGCGGACATCGTGCAGGTCGGGATTCGCGCGATCGACCGGAGCGAGCACCACACGATGGATCACGGCCGGGTGTTCCCGGCCCATGAGATCCTCGAGGCGACCGATGACGGTTGGATGGATCGGGCGATCGATCTCGTTCCCGAGGACGTCTATCTGACGATCGACCTCGACGCCTTCGATTCCGGAATCATGCCGGCGACGGGTACGCCCGAGCCCGGCGGCCTCGACTGGCGCACCGTGAACGCCTTCGTCGGTCGCCTCGCGGCCCGACGCAACGTGATCGGCTTCGACGTCGTGGAGCTGCTGCCGCATCCCGCGCACTGGGCCTGCGACTTCCTCGCCGCGAAGCTCGTGCACCGGGTGCTGGCGGAGATCCTCGCGGCCCGCGAGATCTGAACGCGTCGTCGGATACGATCCGAACATGGACCCGGACGCGATGCGAGCGAAGATCGACGGACTGGTGCGTTCCGCCCGCGCGCGTAACGCACCGTGCGACTGGTTCGAGTCGCTGTATCGTGACGCGGACGGGCGAACCGATCTCGTTCCCTGGGCGGACGATGAGCCCAATCGACATTTCATGGCGGGGATGGCGCTGCCCGGGATCCCNACCGGCGGTCGCGCCCTGGTCCTCGGATGCGGCTTCGGAGACGACGCCGAAGCGCTGGCCGCGCTGGGTTTCGAGGTGACCGCCTTCGACGTCTCGAAGTCGGCGATCGAGGAGTGTCGACGAAGGCACCCGGATTCTCCCGTCCGCTACGAGGTCCGGGATCTCTTCCGACTGCCGGACCGCTATCGCCGGGACGGATTCGATCTGGTGCTGGAGGTGTACACCCTTCAGGCGATTCCGCTGCCCGACCGGACCGCGGGTTTCGCACCGGCGGCGGATTGCGTGGCGCCCGGTGGCGTGCTCCTCGCGGTGATGCGGGGCCGTGACGACGAGGCCGACTTCGATCGCGAAGGCCCTCCCTGGCCGATCAGTCGCGCGGAATGCGGCGCGTTCGAAGCGGGCGGTCTGATCCTCGAATCGTGGGAGGACTTCACCGACGACGAAGACCCGCCGAATCGTCGGTTCCGCGCGGTCTTTCGGCGACCGGCGTCGTGAGGCGACGCCGGTGGGCCGGTGTGATCAGGACTCGAGGACGTATTGAAAGATCAGCGGGGCGACGATCGTGGCGTCGGATTCGATCATGAACTTCGGGGTGTCCGCCGCGAGCTTGCCCCAGGTGATCTTCTCGTTGGGAACCGCACCGGAATAGCTTCCGTAACTGGTCGTCGAATCGCCGATCTGGCAGAAGTATCCCCACAGCGGCACGTTCGCCCGACCGAGATCCTGATGCAGCATCGGGACGACGCAGATCGGGAAGTCGCCGGCGATGCCGCCACCGACCTGGAGGAATCCGAGGGACCGCTCCCGGGTGAATCCGGTGTACCACTCGGCGAGTTCGATCATGTATTCGATCCCACCCTTGATCAGGGTGGGATCGGGCACGTCGCCCGAGATGCAGTGCGCGGCGAACACGTTGCCGGTGGTGGAATCCTCCCAGCCGGGAACGAACATCGGAAGGTCCTTCTCCGCCGCCGCCACCATCCACGAGTCGCGCGGGTCGATCTGATGGAACTCGTCGAGTCGGCCCTCGCGGATCAGTCGGTAGAGGATCCGGTGTGGAAAGTCGCGTTCCCCGTCCGCCGCGAGCCGCCGCCATTCCTCGACCAGCAGACCTTCCATCCGTCGGAACGCCTCCTCTTCGGGGATGCAGGTGTCGGTGACTCGGTTGAGGTGCCGCTCGAGCAGGGCCTGTTCGTCGGCGGCGGTCAGCGCCCGCCAGTCCGGAATCCGCTCGTAGTGGTCGTGGGCGACGAGGTTGAAGATGTCCTCCTCGAGGTTCGCCCCCGTGCAGCAGATCGCGTGCACCTTGTCTTCGCGGATCATGCGGGCGAGGGAAACGCCGAGTTCGGCGGTGCTCATCGCACCCGCGAGGGTCACCATCATGCGACCGTCGGTCGCCAGGTGATCGCAGTAGCCTTCCGCCGCGTCGACGAGCGTCGCGGCGTTGAAGTGCCGGTAGTGATGACGCAGGAAATCACGGATGGACATGATCGCTCCGGAGGTCGTCGCAGGATCAGCCGCGCGGGGTGACCCGGCGGATCTCGCTGCCGCCGCGAATCATCATGATGCCGAGGAAGAGCAGTTGGACGCCGGTGAACACCGCGAAGACGAGGATCGCCACGCCGGGCATCATGAATACCAGGAGTCCGAGCAGCAGGGTGACGACGCCGCCCGCGAGCATGAGGGTCCACTGGTCGCGTCCCCGCATTCCGCACGCCGCCGCGATCTGCATCGAGCCGGTGATCAGGAGAATCGCGCCGAGGACCTTCGCGAGGAAGGCGGCGGAGAGCGTCGGATCGAGCAGCAGGATGAAGCCCGCGATCGCGGCGATGATCGGTCCGAAGATTCCGGCGCCGCTGCCGTGCTGGCCGGAGGGGCTTCCGGCAGCGCGGATGGTCCCGACGATCCCGGCCAGCAGGAGGAACGCCCCCGTGAACTGGGTCAGCAGCACCACCGAGGCGAACGGGGCGATGACCAGCATCGCGCCGCCGAGCACGAGGAAGACGCCCTCGGCGATGGCGAACGTTCCGGAGGCACGCATCACGTCGGCGGATCGAAGGTCGGGCATGGTGGGGCGCTCCGGAATTCGGCGGGGTCGTGGGGTTCGGGGCGTCGCGGCGTCGCGATCGGCCCGGGATGGAGCGAGATGCTAACCCCGTTGCGATGCCCCCGTATGCTCGACGGTTCGAAGCGGCGTCGAAGTCGGCGGACCGGGGACTGGTAGCATCCGCGGATGATCGATCATCGTCTCGACGCCTGGCGGACGCTCACGGCTCCGGAGGCCGGTCCGCTGCTNGCCGCCGCCGCCGAGGTCGAGGCGGCGGGCGTGACGCCGTCNGCGGTGGCGNGGCTNCGGCGCGATCATCCCGACGGCGCGATTCCCGAAGCGCTCGAACTGGCGGGGGCCCGTCGCCGNGNCGCGGCGAAGTTCGAGGACCCGGTGCGACTGCTGCTCGATCGAGGNGGNGTCGAACAGGCCACCAGCNGCGCGGTGGCGNNNTGGAAGGCGANGCGATTNGGANCGGATCCCGTGCTCGATCTCTGNTGCGGCGTCGGTGGCGATGCCATGGCGCTGGCGGANCGGGGCCCGTGCATCGGCGTCGATCGTGATCCGGTACGGGCGTTNATGGCCTCGCACAATGCCGGGATCGACACGATCGTGGNTGACGTCGAAGCGGTNCCGATCGATCGCCCGCTGGTGCACCTGGATCCGGCGCGACGCGACGAATCGAGTGGTCGTCGNTCCTGGCGGCTCGAGGATCTGANGCCCGGGGTCGACGTCATCCGTCGAATCGTCGAGGAGNCGGAAGGGGCTGCAATCAAGCTGGGGCCGGGTCTGCCGCTGCCGCCACCNACNTTTCACNCCCGGCAGTCGGTTTCGATCGTCGCGGAAGNGGGNCGACTGGTCCAGGCGATCGTCTGGACCGGCCGGCTCGCCCGGTCGACTTCGGTGGAGGCGGTCGACCTGCCGTCCGGACGAACCCTCGAAGGTGAACCGGCGGCCCTGCGNTCCGGTCCGGTCGAACTCGAGGGCGCCCTGCTNGAGTTCCATCCCGCGGTCGAACGCGCCNGCCTNGGCCCGCAGGTGCTTCGTGAACATCTGGCACTCGGGGAGGTCGANNTCGAACCCGCGGCGGGGCTCGGGCTCGCGGTGGTCGATCGGGCGCCGGTCGAGCATGCGGTCGCGGGCGGTCGGGGTCACTGGTTCCGGGCGATCTCGATCGAGGCGGTGGTCGCGCCGCGTCCGGAGGCCGTCGCCGACGCGATCCGGCGGGTGACGCCGAATCCGAGGCAGGTGGTGGTGCGGACCCGTGGCGGGGCCGTCGACGCGGACGACTGGACTCGTCGGCTCGCGGCGCTCGGGGGGCCTGCCGGCACGGGAATCGTCGAGGTCCACGGGCTCCGACTCGGACGAAGGACCGTCGCGGTCGTCGGTCGCCCGCTCGATCACTCGAAGTCGTAGACCCGCCGCAATGCCTCCACGCCCGTGTCCATCGAGGTCAGCAGATCGCCGTCGGTCGGTGGAGCGCCGGCGATGGGGACGACCACGCAAGCCAGGCCGCGTTCCTTCAGGGCGGCGACGACGGATTCCGCGGGGGCTTCGGGCCAGATCATCCACNCGGCCGGATGCCGTTCGAGCGTCTCGTCGAGTATCGCGAGGGCTTCGGCATCCGGTGGCGTCCGGCCGTCCCAGTCGAGGGTCTCGCCGTTCATCCGGAATCGCCGCGCGAGGTACTGGTAGACCGGGCGGCTGAAGATCACCGGTCGGTCGGGATTGGTGTTGACGGCCTGTTCGATCGCGGCGGCGCGTTCCTGGAGTTCGCGGATGAGCACGCCTCGATTGGAGCGGAACTGGTCCTGATGCGCCGGCATGAGGTTCGCCAGGGCCTTCTCGATCGCGGCCGACTGGGCGATGGCGAGCTCCGGATCGAGCCAGGTCGTCGAGGCGGTGCCGCGGTGCGTGTGCTCGCCATCGGGACCGTGGGCGTGAACCGGGCCTTCCTCGGTCTCGATGAGCACGTTTCGAATCGCCGCGGTGGTGTCGACCACCCGTTCCCGGGGAAGACTCGCGGTCGACCGCCATGGTTCGTAGGTCGCGCCATTGAGCAGGATCAGGTCGGCGGACTGCATCTCGGCGAGGTCGTCCCCGTTCGGCGACCACGCCGCGGGGTCCACGCCGTCCGGGACCAGCCACCGGACGGTCACTCGATCCCCGCCGATGCGGTCGGCGAAGAACGCGAGGGGATGGTTCGAAGCGGTCACGGACCGGGGGGCGTCGGAACCGCGGTCGTCGGCGTCATCGCCGTTTCCGCCGCAGCCCGTGAGGCCGAGTCCCGTCGCGAGGAGGATCGCGAGGATCGAGCGAATGGAGGAATTCGAGCGGATCGTGGGCGAAGAGGGGGATCGATGCATCGGGTGCTCCGTTCTGACGGGGTATCGTACTCCGGTGCTCGCCATCGAAGACGTCCAGTTCGACTATCCCGCCGCCCGGGGGGAAGGTGAAGGGTTCTCCTTCCACCTCGGAGGACTCGAGGTCGACCGCGGCGAGACCGTCGCGGTGATCGGGCCGAGCGGCTGCGGCAAGTCGACGCTGCTTCGACTCGCCGCGGGGACGCTTCGGCCTCGGACCGGCACCGTCCGGCTCGATGGCGTCGACCTGGCCGGACTCGGCGAGACCGCGATGCGGGCGCTTCGACTCCGGTCGATCGGATTCGTCTTCCAGGACTTCCGCCTGCTCGGCCATCTGGACGTCGAGGAGAACGCGATGCTGCCGTTCCGACTCGGTGGTCTTCGCGCCGACGCCGCGGCGCGGACCCGGGTCGTCGATCTGCTGGAGCGTCTGGGGATCGGACCTCTTCGCCGCCGCCCGATCGATCGACTCAGTCACGGTGAACGGCAACGAACCGCGATCGCCCGGGCCCTCGCCACCGATCCGGGACTGGTCCTCGCCGACGAACCCACCGGGAACCTCGATCCATCGAACAAGCGGATCATCCTCGAGGCCCTGATCGGGGCGGCGCGGGATCGCGACGCCGCGCTGCTCGCGGTGACCCACGACCACGACCTGCTCGACGCGTTCGACCGGGTGGTCGATCTCGCGGCGGAGGTGCCGACGTGAACGCGATCCGGCACTCGATGTTCCTCGCCCGGCGGCACCTGCTGCATCATCGCCAGCGATCGGCCCTGCTGATCGCGGCGCTCTTCATCGTCGGGTTCCTGCCCATCGCGGTCGAGAACCTGGTGCAGGCCGGAGAGCGGGCCCTGCGGGCTCGCGGCGCCGCGACCCCGCTGGTCGCCGGCGCCCCCGGTGCCCCGATCGACCTCGTGCTCTCGGCCCTCTACTTCCGGTCGCCGCCGGATCGGGAACTTCGAGCCGCGGAGATCGAGACCCTGGTCGACGGTGATCTCGCCCGAGTCCTGCCGCTGGTCCTCGGGGATCGGGTGCTGGGCGTGCCGCTGGTCGGTTCGGATCCCGGCTACCTCGATTTTCGAAACCTCGAATGCGTCGCGGGTCGCTCGCACGCCGCGGCGGGTGAATGCGTGATCGGCGCCGCGGTCGCCGCCCGGGAAGGGGCGGGGGTCGGCGATCGCATCACCACCGAGCCGAGGGAGTTCTTCGATCTCGCCGGGGCGTATCCGCTTCGCATGGAAGTGGTCGGCGTGCTCGGCGAAAGCGACGGTCCGGACGACGACGCGGTGTTCACGGGACTCGCGACCGCCTGGATCGTGCGGGGTCTCGCCCACGGGCACGACGACCTCGAGGCGGCCGACGACGCCGAGCTGGTGATGGGTCGGACCGAGGACGACGCCATCATCGCCAGCGCCAAGGTCCGCGAGTTCGTGGAGATCACCGACGACAATCGATCGAGTTTCCACTTCCACGCGGAACCGGGGGAACTCCCGGTGACCGCGGCGATCGTGATTCCGGTCGATGCGAAGGCCGGGACGATCCTGCTCGGTCGGGCGGACGTCGGACGGCTTCCACTCCAGCTCGTCGATGCCGCGACCATCGTGGACCGGCTCCTCGTCGAGGTGTTCCGGGTCCGACGGATCCTGATGGGCGTCCTCGCGGTGGTGGGGTTCGCGACGCTGCTGCTGGTGGGCGTGGTCGTGGCGCTTTCGATCCGCATGCGAAGCCTGGAGATCGAGACGATGCACCTCATCGGTTGCGGTCCCGGACGGGTTCCGTTGATCCTCGCGACCGAGGTCCTTCTGGTGCTCGCGATCGCCGCGACGCTGGCGTTCATCGTCGGTGGGCTGGTGGTACCGATGCTTTCGGGCGTGGAACGACTGATCCTCGGTTGACCGCCTCCCGCGTCGTCACGCCTTCGACGCCACCGACCCGGTAGCCGGTCCGAGCGTGACGTCGCAGTCCCGTCTCGTAGGCGTTTCTCCCCAGTTCCTCGGTCCGAATCCCGTCGGAGGACGCGAGATCCTCGATGGCTTCGACCCACGGACCGACCTCGGCGAGGAAATCACCGGTCGTCTCGTCGATGATCCGGAAGTCCTTCCAGACGCCTTCCTCCATCTTCGCCACATTGAAGTAGTGGAAGGTCGAGATGGGGTGCGGCATCCGTTCGGCGAGCATGTCGGCGAGCGACCACAGCGTCAGTTCACCCTTGGCGTACTGGGCGGGATCGGCGATGTTGTATCCGAACTCGCTGATCATCAAGGGGCGGCCGGTCGCCCGCGGCAGGAGGTCGGCGGGAATCGCGAAGAGTTCGTTGAAGGTGACGGTGTCCCAGCCGTAGCCCTGCTCGAATCCCTGCAGGCCGATGAAGTCGGTCGCGGTGCTGGAGACCGATTCGATTCCCTCGCGGAGGGACGCGGCGTTCCCCGGCATGGAGATCAGACAGTAGCCGAGGGCGACGTTGTGGGCGCCGAGCCCGTCGCGGATCGACGCCATCCGTTCGAACGCGGCCGCGACCTTCCACGGTTCGCCGTTGCTCGACCACGGGTACCAGAAGCCGTTCGACTCGTGGAAGGGCGTGATCTCCACGCGGCCGCCGAGGTCGCGGAGGCCTGCGAAGAGCCGGTCGAGAAAGACGTCGTAGCCACCCGCGAGCATGGCGTCGAGCGGATTGCCGCCGTCGTCCGGCCAGAACTCCATGGTGACGTGGGGCGTCAGACCGTTCCCCCGGATCACGCCGCAGTTTCCGATCACGTTCCACGCCTCGTCGGGGTTGGTCCCGAACACGCCGTGGAAGTACTTGAAGGCCGAGACGGGCTGGTCGAGGAAGCGAACCGAGAGCGGGTTCCACGAGGCGGGATCGCTTCGGTGCACGTCGTTGCTCCAGAAGCAGTTGGGTGCGGTCGTCCGCTGCGGCGCGTTTCGGAAGAACTCGACGTCGATGATCGCGACCGAGCCGGACTGGCAGTAGGAGGCACCGTCGATGTTGTCGTCGCGGGCCGCGAACTTGAGGTGGATCAGTCTCGAAAGATCGAGGCTGGGATTGGCGGCCTGGAATCGGGCGAGGGGAATGGTCACTCGCTGTTCACGTTCGTTGATCTCGCCGATGTCGATCGGCAGATGAGCCTCGTTGCCGAGCCCGTCGCCGTCGTCGTGCACGTCTTCCAGCACGACGTAGAGGTACGGCGCGTCGTCCGGCCCCTGCACGCCGCCCGCCACCGTGAACGAAAGCATGGTGTCGGGTCCGGAGAGATCGACGGTGCCGAAATCCTCCGCCAGTCGCGTCACGAAACCGACCCAGGGATAGCCGTGGATCGCGGCGTTCCAGGTGAGTCGCATCACGTCCCGGTCGAAGTCGATTCCCGCCACGTCGTATTCGTCGGTCTCGAAGACCGCCACTCCGACCCCGGGTTCGTCGGCGGGCCAGAGCGTATCCCCGACGTAGTCGCGATTCACGCCGTCGAGTTCCAGTCGAAGCAGCGTCCGGTGGTTCGAGTGGGCCTCGTCTCCGGCGATGAAGTCGACGGTGCCGGTGGAGGTCGCGGTGGATCCGGTCGGAAGATCGGTCCGGGAGATACCGTAGGCGACGCCGTACTTCCCGAGGCCCGGTTCCGGCCGACCGAGCTCCGCGAGGATGCCCTGGTGGATCCCGATGTCCATGGACGTGTCGGACGGTCGGGTGACGTGGATGCGTCCGATCACGTCGTCCCACGCCGCACCGATCAGATCGATCGCCCGCACCTCGACGCCGTCGAGGCCGAATCGGGAATCGGCGGTCACCAGGGCCCGGATCCGACCATCGTCGGCGGTCGCGAAGGTGAAGCCGTCGCCGGATGGCGGGCAGTCGCCCCATGCGGCGAGGAGTAGTCCGAGGTCGGCGCCCGCCACGCGTCCGTCGCCGTCGAGGTCCGCGGATGATTCGTCGGAGACGTCGCCCCATCCGGCGAGCATCAGGCCGAGGTCCGCACCACCGATCCGACCGTCCTCGTCGAGATCCCCGGGGCAACCGATCGAGGTCTCCTCGAGCAGTTCCCCGAGTTCGAGGCTCAGGGCGGCTTCGACATGGCGACGAATGCTGGAGGCATCGGCGGCCAGCACGTCGCCCCATCCGAAGTCGATCGCATCCTCGGCGACGCATGGAGCGCCGGCATCCAGCATCGACGCGACCGTGATCATGGCGATCGCGGCGGGCCTCTGGAGACGCGAACCGGATGATCGGGAGGTCCTCTTCATGCCTGAAGCATAGGACCGCTTTCCCCGCGGCCAACCCGGTTCGGTTGATTCCGGGCAGATCGAGGGAGTTCGGAGGGGTTCATCGATCCCGGGGTGCCGGTTCGAGGATGGAGACCTGCAGATCGGTCCTCAGGCGTCCGGCCTCCTGCAGTGCGTTCGGGCCCGCGCCGAGATAGAGGTCGAGGCGGCGATCCAGGATCGCGCCGCCGATGTCGACCGCGACCACCACCGTCGGCGGAAGATCGTCACCTTCGATCACCAGAACGCTTCCCAGCGGGATCACCGTCGGATCGACGGCCACCGCATGGCGAGGAAGGAGGCGGACGCCGGTCGAGGCGCGGGGCCAGGTCGACGCGGGCACGAGCTCGAAGAACACCACGCGATCGTTGTCGAGCATCAGCCGCTCGATCGCTTCCGGATCCTCCGCGTGCCGGTCCCGGATCACGTCGAGGTCGATCGAATCCTCGTCGGCGATTCCGGTGTCGACCATGCGCCGTCCGAGGCTGGTGTACGCGCGTTCGTTGGTCCTCGACCATGCGAGGCATTCGATCGTCCCGTCCGGAAATCGCAGCGCCGCCGATCCGTTCACCTCCGCAAGATAGGCGTCGAGCCCGTCGGCGACCCAGCCCAGCACGGGGACGCTGGTCGCCGCGACCTCCGGAATCGCCCGGCGGATCGGGAGCGAACGAGGATCGGTGAGGTGCACGGGATCGCCGAGGATCGGATGGCGATGCATCGCGTCGCGGGTGCGTCTCGCGTCGAGGATCGGTGCGGCGTAGGCGGTGGCCTTGAACGGCCCGGGCACCGATCGGAGCGACATCGGTCGGTCGTCGGTGCCCCGGATGGATCGGGTCGCCGGCGGGCTCGCGAGCCAGTCCCGCCAGCGGGCGGCGGCGTCCGGATCCGTCTCCGCCAGCACCGGGATCGCGATCGCGATCGCCTCCTCGACGCGGGTGTTCGCGGGCGAGGTGCCCGCGATCTCCGCCGGCCCGATGGTGGAGCAGGCGACGAGGGCGTGCAGGAGCAGGATTCCCGCGACCGCGCGGGTCGACCCGGTGCGGACCGGCCGGATCACAGCGCGGTCCGCGGGGGCAGCAGCATCGCCGCGACCAGCAGGCCGGCGACGAGGCCGCCGCCGATCAGCATCGCGTCGATGATGGTGTTGAGACCGGTGATGGGGTCGTCGGACATCAGGCTTCGAAACCCGGTGAGGCCGAGCGCGCCCGGCACGAGCACGATGAGTCCCGGAACCGCGACCAGCGCGGTGGGCACCCCCCGAAAGCGATTGGCGAGATTGCCCCCGAGTCCGACCGCGAACGCCGCGATCGCCGCGGTCACTTCGGGGCTGGCCAGAGGCGCCGCGATCTGGATGGAGCCCCAGCCCAGGAGGACCGCGGCGAGGAACCAGTGGGTCATCCGCGGATCCTCCCCGAGGAGGATCATCAGGCCGATGGAGGCGGCGCCCACCGCGGGAAGCAGGGTCCAGATCGTGAGCGCGACCGTGGTCAGCTCGGTCGCGGGGGCCGAGGACAGAAGCTCGCCGACGCCTTCGCCGAGGCCGGCGCCGAACCCGAGGGCCACGAACGTGGTCAACGCACCCATCAAGCGGGCGGAGCCCGCGGTGAGTTCCCCCATCGCGAGTTCCCGCATCGCGATGGTCAACGTGAGTCCCGGCACGAGAACGATGATCGCGGCGATGAGCGTCAGTCGCGGATCGGAGCCGAACCAGATCGCGAGGACGTTGGCCAGCAGCGCGGCGGCCAGCGCCGCGACGAAGTCCGCGAGCGGCGCCCGGTGCGGCGAGCTCCCGAAGATCCGGAGGATCAGCGCGACGCCTCCGGCGGCGATCGACGCCGCGAGCGCGGTCCACATCGTCCCGCCCGAGAGGATCGCGACGCCGGCACCGGTCAGCATGAAGGCGAGGAGCGCGGTCCACGGGCCCCACGGTGAAGGCTTCGCGGCGATCTCGTCAAGGCGACGCACCCCGGTCCCGGCATCGCAATCGCCGGCTACCAGATCGTGGATGACGATGTCCACGAGTCGCATTCGCTGCAGCGCCGGGCTTCGAGGCCGGGTCCGGATCACCGGGACCTTCTGGCGGTCGACCGGCCCGAGGCCGAGCGTCAGACCGGTCGGCACCGCGAAGACCGCGGTGACCATGTCGAAGCGACGACCGACCGCCGCGACCGAGGCTTCGATGCGATCGCTCGGGGCGCCGGATTCGTGCAGGGCCTCGGCGACCCGGATCAGCAGTCGTTCGATTCCGTTCGTTGCGGCGGTCTCACCCGGACCATCCTCGAAGGTCGCGTTCATGCCGCCCAGGGTACCGACCTGTCGGGGTCCGCGTGGATCGTGGATCGATTCGACCGCGTCGGTCAGCGGGTGATCGAACCGATGCCGGTGAGCGCGTCGCTTCGTCCGTCGCGGACCGCGTCGGTCCACGCGGCGACCCGCGTCGCCGCGAGCTCCGCATCCTCGATCGCGCCGCTCGCCGCCGCCAGCCGCACCACGTCCTCCAGGTGCGACGCGTCCCGTGCCGTCTCCAGGTGGTTGACCAGCATGGGATTCGCCTGTCGGCCGTTCAGCCACGCCAGGAACGCCAGCCCGACCTTGTACTGGTGCGTCGGCGATTCGAAGATCCGCTGGCCGAGACGCTCGCAGGGTTCCATGATCACGTCGTATCCGGTTCGATCCCCGTCGGCGAGGCGGCGCAGGGCGAGGGCGGCGGGGACGGCGATCGCATCGAAGATCCCCAGCAACGCATGACTGAAGTCGCCGATGGGAACCAGACGACCACCGAACTCGATCAGGCGTCCTTCGGGCGTGATCCCTTCGGCCTCGCCGGCGATGAGCCGGCCGAAGTGGAAGTCGTCGCCGGTCAGCATGATCTGGTCGCGTTGCAGGAGGTCGCGTCGCAATCGAAGCTCGAGTTCGTGATCGAGCATCGACAGTTTGGCGGCGCGATAGCGTTCGGGATTCTCGCGCATGATCCGCAGAAAGGAGTCGCCGGGGAAGTAACCCTCCAGCGCGGCGAGGAACATCGGTCCGAGCCAGTGGACGATCAGCGGTCCGTCACCCACGGCGCGGGCGATGTCCCCGTAGACCGCGACGAAGCCGTCTTCGTCGAGTCCGAGCTCGCAGAGCCTCGGCATGGGAAGAATCACCGGAACGCCGCCGGCCTCTCGGATCACGTCGATCTGTTCGACGACGCCGTCGACGATCCGAGTGGTGGTGTCCGCACTGGGGAGATGGTCGGTGCTCGCCCCGGCGCAGAACCCGCCGGGAAGACCGAGCCGTCCGGTCCGCTCGATCAGTTCCCGCGCCGCGTTCCAGCCGAGGTCGAAGCGTTGGGCGGTGTCCATCGCCTCGGCGATTCCCATGCCGGTGGCGCCGATTCGGGTTCGAACGGTCATCGTCGCCTCCCAGTCGACGTGGGCCGCGATCGCGTCGGCGGTACCGGGGGACGTCACGGCATGCGGAATGTCCGCATACGCCGGCTGCATGACGACATGAGCCGCCGCGTAGCACAGTCGCGGAAGCGGGGATGCGGAATCGACGCCTTCCCCCAGTTCACGCCACGGATCGTCGTCGAGCGTCAGTGGTCCGCCCGGCAGATCGAGCTCGAGTTTCATCCGCCGCTCCCCACGAGTCGTTCGATGAATCCCGGTCCCTGTTCCACGACCACCGTGGCGAGGAACACCGAGAGCACGATCGTGCCGAGCAGCATGCCGCCGATCCACCAGGTCGCAAGCGGATTCCTGGGCGTGTCCGCACCGAGGTAGGACCGGTCTCGCTGCAGCAGCGTGAAGCCCAGATAGGACGCCGGCAGGAACAGTCCGCAGATGACGTTGGTCGGGACCGCCACCCAGGGGGCGATGTCGGACCAGACCACGGCGCCGAACACGCCGATCGCGGGCAGGAGGATGAAGAACTTGTGGCCCGCGGAATGCTCCCGGACCCCGAAGAGCTTCACGCCCGCGAAACCCGAGGCGAGCATTTGCATCGTGATCGAGGAGAGCGCCATCGCGAGGATGCCGAGACCGAAGATCCAGAGGCCGACCACGGGGCCGAGCCGATCGGGGGACGCGAAGATCTCCGCCGCCTTCGCTGGATGGATCTTCGAGCCCGCGAAACCGCCCTCGCCGAAGTGGAAGACCGAAGCGCTCGTGATCACCATCAGGCTCACCGCGATGGTGAAGGGGATGAACATGCCGAAGACCAGGTCGTATCGAGCGAGTCGTCGGTGCGGCCGNCCCCAGCCGTTCTTGCGGAGCGTGTAGGGATAGACGAAGAGCATGTTCGCACCGACCGCGGCCGCGAGGCCGGATACCACCAGGGTCATCGCGGAGATCGAGGTCTCGACGCCGTCGGCGTTGGTGCCCGTCCAGTCGCTCGGGATCGACGGGATGAAACCCTTCGCGACCGCGGCGGGATCGGGGATGCCGGACTGGAAGACCACGACCGCCATCGCGACCACGATGAACCACACCATTCCGGTGAGGATCACCTCGTAGCTCCGGATGAAGGATCGCGCACGTCCGTGCAGGAGTCCGATCGAGACGCACCAGGCGAGCGCGATGAGTCCGCCCACCCATGCATCCACGCCGAGCAGGAGCACGAGCATCGCGGCGGCGAGTGCGTACTGCGCGAATTGCCAGATGATCGAGCTCAGCAGGCCGCCCCATGCGAACGCCCACGCGAAGACCGGGTGCACGTTCCGCTTGAGCGCGTCGTAGGGATCGACGCCGGTCGAGAGCGTCTGCCAGGCGATGGCGCTCATCACGATGACCCCGAGGAGCATCGCGGCGGGGGCGACCCAGAGCAGCTGATACCCGAACGCCGCGCCGCTGAAGAGCGCTGCGAAGGCGCTGCCGCCGCCGAGGGTCATCGCCGACTGGAGATAACCAGGCCCCATGAACCGGAGATAGCCGACGATCCGACCGGGCAGCGGGCGGGCGTCGAGTTCGGCGAATCGGGCGAGGTTCGGGTCGGTCGATTCGGTCATGCCTTCGAAGCCTCCTTGCGCAGCACCTTCAGCTCCACCGCCTGCGGCATCGCCTTGTAGTGTTCGTCGAGTGGATAGCAGCCGGAGATCATGCCGTTGCGCGGCGCGGTGGTGCAGTCACTGAAGGTCCGGCAGAGCTGCTTGCGATCGAGGGGACGGCCTGAGACCACGTCGGCGGGGAGCGTCGGGTAGGACAGCATCGATCGGCCGAGACCGACGAAGTCGACCATCCCGAGGCGGACCTCGACCCGGGCCACGTTCGGAAGCCACTCCTGCAGATACGACCACCCACTGCCCACGAGCGGAAGATCCGGCACCAGGGCGCGGATCGTCCGGACGGTGTGCAGGTGTCGCTGGACCTCGCACAGCGGATCGCGGGGCGGCAGGTAGCCGTCGCTCGGGGGATAGGCGGCCGGTCGCTGGAGGTGGGGGCAGTAGTAGGGGCTGCCGACCGTGAGGTTCGCGGCGAACACGCCGAGGTCGCGGCACATCTCGAGGAACGCCTGCGGCTCGGCGAAGTCACTGGTGGTGGGGTCCATGGCGTTCACGCCGAACCCGTGCCGCCACGGCAGGTGGTCCTCGACGCCCTTCGGATGTCCGATCGCGTCGCCTTCCCGTCTGAACAACGGATAGGTGTCGGTGATCGACACCCGGCAGCCGACNAGCAGTCCCGGGCGCTCGCCGCGGATCGCGTTCACCGTGTCGCGAAAGAGCCGGGTCCGGTTCTCGAACGAACCGCCGTAGTCGCCGCCGCGGGTGTGGGCCCCCAGCAGTTCGTGCAGGAGATAGCCGTGGCAGCACTTCACGTCCACGAAGTCGAACCCGACGTCGGCGGCGAGGCAGGCGGCCTTCACCATGTTGTCGGAGATCGCCCGCAGCTCGCCGTCGGTCAGCACGTGGACCTCGGCGTCCAGGCCGTACTTGGCCGACAGCACCGGATTCAGCTCGGCGATCCGGGGCGACATCGTGGTGCCGGAGGGTCGACTGAACCGCCCCGAGTGCGTGAGTTGGAGTCCCACCATCAGGTCGTCCGTCGATCCGTACGCCTCGAAGTGCGCGGTCTTCAGCGCTTCCGGCAGGATTCGAAGACTGGCGGCATCGTCCACGGCGGGATCGGGGTTGAGGTGAAGCTGGTTTGGATTCGCGCGGCCGTCGGGTTGAACCGCGTAGGCCTCGCCACCCCAAATGAACTTCGCGCCGCTCTCCCCGAAGCGGCGCCAGCGCCGGATGGTGTCCTCGCTCGGACTGCCGTCGCCGTTCGCGTCCCAGCCCTCCATGGGATGGACGACGAATCGATTGCCGACGCGTCGCGGGCCGTCGGGGGTCGTGAACTCGAAGGCCGCGGCGAGCGGGTCCCCGGGGCCGCCCACCTCGAGGTCGCAGTCGAGGCCACGGTCGGCGTCGAGTTCACGCCAGCGAGCGCGAAAATCGGCGGCGGTCTTGAATCGTCCGGGTGGGGTGAAGTCCATGCGGTGTCTCTTGGGGAATGTGGGAACCGGCCTTCGCGAGACTCTACCGCACGGGAACGTCAGTTCGTGGAATCAAGGCCGCCCAGCACGCCGCCGAAGCCGATNCCGTCGACCACGCCTCGGAGANCGATTCGTCCTTCACGGACCCGAAGGCGGGTCAGGCCGTCGGACGCCCCGTACAGGGCGGGGAGTTCGTCGACGAGCCTGTTCGCGACGGTCTCGGAAAGATGGTCGAGCCCTCGGAAGTAGTGGTGACCGTTCCGCTCGACGTCGGCCACGCCGATGGTGGCCTGCAGGGCGAGATCCTGCTGCAGCGGGATCGACCCGAGGTTGGTCAGGTCTTCGCCGCTCTGGAAGCAGCGACCATCCCCCGAGGCACGACGGACCTCGACCAGTCCGCGATTCGCCAGCGCCCGGAACACGCCCTTGCAGGCCTTCACGCTCACGCCCGCGTAACCGAGGTCGATCGCACGGCGGAACGCGTCCCGGTCGGTGTCGGCCTCGTCGATCACCACCGGCGCGATGCGACCGATGCGGGCGATGCCGGCCCGCCGCGACTCGTCGAAGGTCTCGCGCCGTGGAAGAGGCTGTTCGACGAGGGCGAGTCGTTCGATCAGGGGGGCGGTCGCGGAATCGCGGCCGAGGTCCTCCAGCATCCCGGCGAGTCCCTCGAGATCCTCGCACTGCTCGTTGCCGTCGAGGGTGAAGACCGCCTCGTCTCCGACTTCATCTCCGACCAGGGCGGCGACCGCGCGAAGCCGCGCGGCGTTGGCCGGCTGGTCGCCTCCGATCTTCACCTTGAAACGACGTACGCCGTACGCGGCGACGACCTCCTCCAGGGACTGCGGGAGCCCGTCCTCGACCCGGTCGGACGCGGGGATCTCGTCCGTGGCGAGGGGATCGAGCATGCCGACGGTGTGGCGGACCGCGATCGACGTCGCCGGTGATGGAAGGTCGGTGGGGGACCAGCCTTTCGTCTCGGAGATCAGGCGGTGTGATTGGAAACCGAAGAGATCCCCGGTCACGGCCGCGTGGAACGAACATCCGGCGAGGCGGCAGACCGCGTCGATCAGCGCCCGTTCGACCATCGCGACGCCGAATCCTCGGACCAGCACGTCCGCATCCTGATGATCCCTCGCGCCGACCCGTTCGAAGCGGGCGATCTCCACGATGTCGAAGGCGGGATGCGGACCGGCCGCGTCGGTGGCCGCTTGTGCGACTTCGGCGGCCTGTTCGATGCTGGTCGCCAACGCCGCCGAGTCCTGTTCCGGCGTGGTGGCGGGGTTCTTTTCGAACCACTTGGGCACCAGCAGATCCGACGCGTGACCCGTGCCGCGTCTTCCGTCGTCGGTCTCGACCTCGATTCGAAGTTCCGCGAGCGGCACGGCCCGAAGGATCTGAACACCGAACTTGAAGGGCAGCCTGGTATGAACGAGCGTCCGCTGGATGCGATGTTCAAGGAGGCGGATCTTCATCGCGATCAAGTCTACGAGATCACGGTGGCGTCTTCGCCGCGGGTGGACGAGGCGTCATGGGAATCTCCATCCAGGTCGAGGATGCCCACGAAACCCAGCCTCAACAAGGGTCGATCGGTTCGGACCGGGACGTCACGACCTTCGGACTCACGATCGACGCATTCGCCCCGGCGACCGATGCCGGCGTGGACATCGCGGCGGGCGCGAAGCCAGGCCCCGGAGGCGATCGGCCGCTTCGGACTGGTGGCCGTGGGCATTCGGGGGAAGCGGAACCGCTCACCGGAGGGGCGGTCGTCACGCCGCCCGCTCATGGCCTGCCGGAACCCTGCGGAGGGCCGGGGTGATCGCGTCGCAAACGCGAACCGCCAGCAGTCCGATGAATGCAAGTTTTTTTTTCGAAAGCCGGTCATTCAACGTTCGATTACGGCTGCGAGCGGTCATGCTGTGGGGGACGCGTTCCCGCGCGTCGAGACGGCATCCACCGGCTCCCGGAAAGGGGGCTGGTCGAATCGTTCCCGCGTCTTTCCCAACTCGAGGAGAAAACCACCATGTCTTCAGAAACACGCATGCATCGGTACGTGATCGCGGCCGCATCCGTCCCGCTCGCCACGATGACCACGACCCAGTCGGTCGTCGCCGACATCGTCTACGAAGGGGTCGGCCAGACCATCGGCGGATTCAGTTCGCAACCCGGCTACCTCGTGATCGGGATCGGTGGCTACGGCAGCGTCGGGTTGCTCGCGGGCCACAACAACACGGGGCCGGAGTTCGTGTTCGGGGGGGGCGCCTTGAACAAGGACTCCAGCGGGGGGATCGCGTTCCACGTCACGCCGGGCGGAAGCAAGAGTTCCTCGAAGCTTCCGGAGTTCCAACGCTTCGCGGCCGGTGACCTGATCGGCTCCACCAGCAAGGCGGGCTCGGTCGGAGTCGGTGCCAAGGGATCGGACAGCAAGGGCGGGAAAGGTCCGTTCATCAACGGTGGCGACGGCTATCTCGGGTTCGAGATCGAAGCCCAGGGCCTCGGAGGACCGGAATACCACTACGGCTGGATCGCCGTGGACTGGAATGTTTCCACCTTCGAACTCACGATCGATGGTTTCGCCTACGAGACGGACGCCGGGGTCGGCATCGAGGCCGGTGCGATTCCCGCCCCGGGTGCACTGGGACTCTTCGGACTCGCCGCCGGTGCCGCAGGCATCCGACGCAAGCGAAGCATCTGAGCACGTCCGACCACGTCGTCGGAACCCGTATGCATGACGCGACGGCCCGGTCCTCAGGATCGGGCCGTCGTCCGTCGCCGTGGCAGGATGTTCGAGATCAGACGGCCGAGTCCGCCGCCGACATCGGGTCGGGATCCGGCTCGAAAGGCCTGAAAATCGGATTTGCGGGAGAGTCTGGTTCGGATCATGACGTTCCTCGAGCCCTTCTTCGATCCGAGGGCCGCCTGCCGGTTTCCGAGGTCCGGCTCAGGCGGCCGCCGCGAAGCGATCATCACGAGTGAGCGTTTTCTTGCAATTCATGATAAACGTTTGATGATTCTGATCGGACTCGATAGTTTTGGTCGAACAAGAGGCGCCGTCTTGCGACGGACATGGCTTTCCCGAGCCGCTTCTTCCGTTCCCTGCTCCCTTTTTCAACATCCCGATGAGGAGAAACTCGAGATATGAAGAACGATCCACGCCTGAAGCGCTATGCGCTCGCTGCGACGACTGTTCCTGTCGCCGCACTCGCCACGACGGCACCGGTCGCCGGTGAAATCATCTTCGAAGACGTCGACCTCACGGTCGGCGGCTTCGTGGTCAGCCCTGAGACGACATCGCTCAACATCGGCGGCTACGGCTCCGTGAGGTTCCTCGCCGGAAACAACCTCGTCGGTCCCACCTACCTCTGGGGGGCCAGCCAGACCGACAGCAAGGCGGATCCGACGATCGAGTTCTTCGTGCAAGGCGTTGGCAAGTACGGCGCCGAGCTTCGTCGTTTCGACGCTGGGGAACTCATCAACTTCGGCGATCGTTCGGGCTCCGGCCTCGGTGCTTCATTCAACATCAAGGGTGGATTCAACGGGCAGTTCGCCTTCGGAGGTTCGGGGTACCTCGGCTTCTCGATCGAAGAGGGAAACGACTACCGCTACGGCTGGATCTCGGTGAACTGGAACAACTTCTTCTTCGAGCTCACGATCGACGGATACGCGTACGAGACGGAACTCGGCGTCGGTGTCCAGGCGGGCGTCATCCCCGCGCCGGGCGCCCTTGGCCTGTTCGGTCTCGCCGCCGGTGCCGCAGGCATCCGACGCAAGCGGAAGGCCTGATCGTTCGACGAATCGAACGATCCACGCCTCGGTGGATCCCCCGATGCGGGCCACGCCGGAAACCGGCGTGGCCCGCGTTCGTTGCACCGGAGCCGCGAGACTCATAACCCCCATAACAACGTTCGTTTCCTGCAAAATCGACTTTTTCTTTTCCGCAACCAGGTGATCCACGGGCATATTGGAACTTCGGTTGCGGCTCATGCGTTGAGAAACGACTGAATGCCTGAACCCCTTCGGCTCGAGGAGTCGTGGGTCGGGCAGGTCTTCCGATAGAATTCCGTCCAATCTGCAAGGAGAAGAACGATGCCATCCGGATCCCGCCTGAATCGATACGCCCTTGTCGCGACGACCGCTCCCCTCGCGACGCTCGCCGGCACGCATTCCGCGACTGCCGACATCGTCTACGAGAGCACGGACGGACTCACCATCGGTGGATATGTCAACGTCCCCGAAGCCACGAATCTCGCGATCGGCGAGTACGGTTCCATCGCGCTCAACGCCGGCCACAATTCGGCGGGCATCCAATTCCTGTTCAACGCCAGCGTGGTCGGCGCCTCTTCGAAGAGCAAGGGAAGTGGGGCTCCGCTCCGGCTCATCAACACCACGTCGAGCAAGACGAAGGTCCCGAATCTGCGGCGTTTCGCAGAAGGCGAGATGGTCAATTCCGCGTTTTCCTATTCCGGCATTGTTGGCTTCGGCGTCATCGGTTCGGACGGCAAGTTCGAGAACGGCGCCTTCGCCGGTGGTGGCTCGGGCTACCTCGGATTCACGATCGAGGTGGATTCCCTCGGTGGGCCGGAATACCGCTACGGCTGGATCGGGGTCGACTGGGACGCCACGACCTTCGAACTCACGATCGATGGCTTCGCCTACGAGACGGAGGCCGGGGTCGGCATCGAGGCCGGTGCGATTCCCGCCCCGGGTGCACTGGGACTCTTGGGTCTCGCCGCCGGTGCCGCAGGCATCCGACGCAAGCGTCAGGGCTGAACGCCGCCGGGCCGGTGGGCCCCGCGTGAATCACGAAACGGTCCGGCCCCGAGGGGCCGGGCCGTTCTTCGTGGTGCCTTCGTGATTCACGGGCGTGTGCTTCATCCGCCAGGACGTGGAATCCGGCGTCTCATCGATCCGCGCCGAGCGGCTCGACGGCATCGATCGCGGGTGTGGACGCGGCTTTCCGCTTTTCGCGGCCCAGCCAGGAGCACAGGTCGATTCCGTCCTCGATCGTCAGGTAGAGGGCCGGTACCAGCAGCAGGATGATGAAGGTCGCGAAGATGATCCCGAAGGCGATCGAGATCGCCATGGGAATGAGGAATCTGGCCTGCACCGACGTCTCGAGCACCATCGGCATGAGTCCGAAGAACGTCGTCACGCTGGTCAGGAGGATCGGTCGGAAGCGGCGGGCGCCGGCGGCCACCACCATCTCCCGCAGCGACCGATCGGGGCGGTCGCGTCGCATCTCGTTGATGGTCACCACCAGCACCAGCGAGTCGTTCACGACCACGCCGGAGAGCGCGACGATTCCGAAGATCGAGATGATGCTGAAGCCGTAGCCCATGACCAGATGGCCGATCACCGCGCCGATGATTCCGAACGGGATCGCGGCCATCACCACCAGCGGCTGCACCCAGCTGCGGAAGGGGATCGCGATCAGGGCGTAGATCACGAACAGCGCGGCCACGAATCCGGTGCCCAGGCTCTCCAGGGACTCGGCCTGGGCGTTCTGTTCGCCTTCGAAGGTCCAAGTCAGCCCCGGGAATTCGCGTTGGAGGCGGGGAAGCACCGAGTCGTCGAGGACCGTGGTGATCTCGTTCCCGTTCGCGATCCCCGGATCGATGTCGGCGGTGACCGAATTCACGCGACGACCGTCGGTCCGCTTGATGCTGGTGTAGGCACGGCCCTCGGTGGTGACCGCGGCTTCCGAGAAGGGGATCTCGGCGCCCGACGGGGTCCGGAGCACCGCCTTCTCGACGGTGTCGAGGGTGCTTCGCTCCGCGTCGGGGAGCCGGACCATCACCCGGACCTCGTTCCGGCCCCGTTGCTGGCGGAGGGCCTCGACGCCGTAGAAGTAGCCACGGGTCTGTCGGGCGAGTTCGTCCGCGGTGAGGCCGAGGCTCCGAGCCTCCGGGGTGATCTCGAGATTGAACTGCGCCTTGCCGAGCGAGACGCCGGCGTCGATGTCGTTCACGCCCGCGAATTCCGCGAGGCGTTCGGCGAGGGCGAGGCTGGCGAGGTCGAGCACCGTCGTGTCGCGATGGCTCAGCTGGACGTCGATCGCCGCCCCCCCCGATCGACCGGTCTCGCTTCGGAAGCTGATCGATTCCAGTCCCGCGATCCGTCCGGTGTTCTCGCGCCATCGCCTCGAGAAATCACCCGCGGACACCACCCGAAGATCCTGGGTCACCAGCGACGCCTGGATGCCGAGCCGATGCGAGCCGCTCGAACCCGCCTGCTGGACCGGGCCGAAGCCGCCGATGCTTCCTCCGAGAACGCCGTAGACGTTGTCGACGACGTCGACGCCGCCCGACTCCTCGATGGTCTTCGCGAGCCCCGCGAGGAGCCGGTCCTGAACTTCGATGGTCCGCTCCACGGGGACCCCGACCGGCAGCACCGCGTTCACCTGCACGAAGTCCGCATCGATCTTCGGAAGGAACGTGAAGGGAATGCGTCCGCTCACCAGCGTCGCGACCGCGATCACCAGCATGGCGATGCTGATCGCGATCGTGCCGTACCGGTTCCGGGTCGCGAGCATCCCGACCGGTCGATAGGCGAACCGGATGAAGGCATGAAGCCAGCGTTCGAAGTACGTGCTGGGGATCGAGATGATTCGCCAGAAGAGCGTGGCCCGCGGGGCGTGCGAGAGGTGGGCGGGGAGGACGAAGAGCGATTCCACCAGCGAGACCGCGAACACGCTGATCGCGACCGCGGGAATCTGCATGAAGAGCTTGCCGCTCGCGCCGGGGACGAACAGCATCGGGGCGAAGGCGACCATGTTGGTGAGCACCGCGAAGGTCACCGGGCCCGAGATCTGTCGAGCGCCCGCGATCGCCGCCTCGAGCGGCGGCATTCCGGCCTCGCGCTTCTCGAAGATGTTCTCGCCGACCACCACCGCGTCGTCGACGATGATCCCGAGGGTGACGATGAACGCGAAGAGCGAGATCATGTTGATCGACGCGTCGGTCTGCGACAGGAACAGGAAGGAACCGAGGATCGAGATCGGAATTCCGAGGGTGACCCAGAACGCCAGTCTGGGCTCGAGGAAGAGGCCGAGCATCAGCAGCACGAGCCCGAGTCCGATCGCCGCGTTCCGGACGAGCAGGTCGACCCGCTGCCGGTACGAATCCGAGTCGTCGCGGACGATCTCCAGGGCCATGCCCGCCGGGAGTTCCGGACGCAGTTCCTCGAGATACCTCTTCACCTCGTCGGACACCGAGATCGGCGTCTCGTCACCGACCCGGAACACATCGATGGTCGCGGCGGGAAGTCCGTCGAGGGTCGGCTGNAGATCGATGTCGGCGAAACCGTCGATGATCATCGCGATCTCGCCGAGCCGCACCGTCGACCCGTCCGGACGCGAGATGATCGGGACGTCGGCGAATTCGCGTCCGAAGTCGCGCCGTTCCGTGGTCCGGAACAGGATCTCGCCGGCATCGGTCTTGAGACTTCCGGCGGGCAGGTCGATCGCGGCCCGTCGGATCTCGGTCGCGACCTGTCCGAGGGTCAGGTCGTAGGCCCGGAGCGTCGCCTCGGGGATCTCCACCGAGATCTCCAGCGGCTTCGCGGCCCCCAGCTGGACGAGGGTGATTCCTTCGCGGATCGAGAGTTCGTCCCGGATCCGTTCCGCCGTCTCCCGGAGCACCATCGGGGGGAACTCGCCCGCGACGGCGAGATTGATCACGCGATTCCGATTCTCGAGCAGGCTGACGGTGGGGCGTTCCGCATCCACGGGCAGGGTCGTGATCCGGTCCACCGCGTTCTTCACGTTCTGAAGCACCCGCGCGGGGGTGGCGTTCAACTGCAGTTCGACGCTGATCGAGCCCCGACTCTCGCTGGCGGTGCTGGTGATCTTCTTCACGCCATCGAGCCCGCGTACCGCATCCTCCACCACCGTGATGATGCCGCGCTCGACTTCTTCGGGGCTGGCGCCGGGATACGGCACCGAGATCCCGATGACGTCCAGCGAGAAGGCGGGAAAGACCTCCTGTCGGACGCGGAGCGCCGACATCACGCCGCCGATGAGGAGCGCGGCCATGAGGAGATTCGCGGCGACGGGATGCCCGGCCATCCAGGCGACGGGGCCGCCGTTCTTGGAACGACGTCTCATCGGTCCACGTCCGCATCGACGTCGTCGGTCTCCACGTCCGCATCGACGTCGTCGGTCTCCACGGAACCACCGACGCCGCCTGCGGCGTCGAGTCGTTCCAGCGGCATGCCGGGAATCGCGACCGGGAGCGGACTGCTCACGATCTCGTCACCGGGCTCGAGCGCGACCCGGCCGAGCACGGACTTCGGACGACCGACGATCACCGCGAGGTCGCGGAACCGCAATCGGCCGTCCGCGTCCATGACCCAGACCGTCTCGTTGTTCCGGATCACGGCCCGGGGCAGTTCGAGCACGTTCTCGACGCGGGGGCCCGCGATCTCGACCCGGACGTAGGTTCCGAGCAGCAGGGGGTCCGGGACTTCGTCGGACGACTCGCCGATCTCCAGTCCGAGTGGATCCTCGACGAGGATCCGGACCCGCGCGAGTCGGCCGGCGCGTTCCACCTCGCCGAGGAGGCGATCGACCCGCCCGGTTCGTTCGATCCGCCGGCCGTCGCCGAGTTCGAGGATGATTCGAGCCGAGGAGTTGCGTGCNGGATCATCGGAATCGATCCGGATCCATTCCAGCTTGTCGAGCGGTACGGCGACCAGGACGTCGAATCGATCGGTGCCGACGATGGTCGCGATCCGGGACTGGGGCGAGACGACCTGCCCGATCTCGACCTCGTCCGCGCGGACGAGTCCGTTGAACGGGGCCTCGACCGTCGTTCGTTCGAGGGCGAGCAACGCGCCTTGAAGCCGGCTCTCCGCGGCCTCGAGCATGACCTCCTTCTCGACCCGCTGCGGTTCGCGGCGGGCGAGCTCGCGACCGACGTCGGAGGTCTCGACCGAATCGCCGAGGAGTTCCCATTCCCGCTGCGCGACCAGCCCGCGGGCGGTCTCCAGTCGGAGGGCGACGGTGGCGTTGGCCACGTCCGCCTCCCGTTGGCGAACCGCGAGCTCGTAGTCCCTCGGATCGATCTCCAGGAGTCGCTCTCCGGCCTTCACGAGCCCACCGGGCTGGAGCGCTTCGTTGAGTCCGACCACCAGACCTCCGACCTGCGCCTGGAGCGTGAGCGTCCGGTTGGGCTCGATGGTTCCGTACGCGATGATCTCGGCCACGTCCTCGCGGAGTTCGGGCACGATGGTCTCGACCAGGGTGGTGGTCGATTCGACCTCGGCTCGCGCGGGTTCCGGCTTCGCGGCCAGCAGCAGCATCGCGCCGTAGATCGACCCCGCGAGGAAGAGCATCGGGACGAGCACCCTCGTCAGCGCGACCAGCCAGCGGATCGGGGCCGGCGGCGGGGCGGCGTCGGAGGAATCGGTCGGGGGCTGGTTCATGATTCGGAGTTCCGGATGGACGAGTCGTCGGGGTCGTTGGCGGCCCGCTGGTTCGGTTTGCGCGGGTTTTCGGCGTCGGGAGGTGCGAGGTCGCGGGTCCAGGCGCCGCCGATGGCAAGGAGGAGTCTGGCTCGGTTGGCGAGGACCGATCGTTCGACGCCGATCTCCCGGCGTTGGAGATCCTGCAGCGCNCGGATCGCGGTGATCACGTCGAGGTATTCGATCTGCGCATTCGCGAATCGAATCCGACTCTCGATCAGCGTTCGATCCGCGAGGTCGACCTGGATGCGGACCTGTTCGAGCAGTTCGACCAGGTTGCGTTCGCGATCGATCGCGTCCTCGACCTCGCGCAAGGCGACGATGAATCGTTCGGTGAAACCGTCCACCCGTTCCTGGAGGATCGCCCGACGACGATCCGCCTCGGCACCACGGCGGCCCGCGTCGAAGACCGGCTGCAGGATCGCGCCGGAGAGGCTGGCGATCGTCGAGTCGAAGAGGCTCGAGAGCTGGTCCCCTGAGAAACGGCCGTCGAGGGAGACCCGCAGGGCGGGAAGCATGTCGGCGATCGCGACCGCGACCTCCAGATCGGCGGCGGCCACGCGGTCGTGCGCCGCCCGCAGATCGGGACGACGTTCGAGGAGATCGCGGGGGGACGGGAGGATCGGGAACGGTGGGAGTTCGGGAAGGGTCGGGATCGCGGTGAACGGCGGGTCGTCCGCGAGTGACTCGGGGGTGCGAGCGAGCAGGACCGCGAGCTGGTTGCGACTGGTTTCGAGCGTCGATCTGACTTCCGGGATCGCGGCGATCACCGACTCCAGCTGCAGACGCTGTTGCAGGACCTGCAGTCCGTCACCCACGCCCTGGCCGTAACGCAGTTCGGTGAGCTCGAGGAGGGTCCGGCTGAGTTCGGTCTGTCCCTCGAAGAGGACCAGCAGCTGTTCCTGCTCCTGGATCGAGAACCAGAGCTCGGTGATCGAACCGGAGAGCAGGAGCGCGGTCTGTTCCGCGTCGGCACGGCTCGCGCGGGCGAGCAGCGTCGCGGCGTCCGCGCGGTTGGCGATTCTTCGCCAGAGATCGATCTCCCAGGTGAGGCCGAGTCCGATCGCGAACCGATCCGAAGTGGTCGCGGGAAAGTCGGCGGGATCGGTGCGGGTGCGGGAGGCCGCGGCGTCGAGATCGACCTCGGGGTACAGGAATGCACCGGCGATCCGCGCCTGGGCGTTCGACTGTTCGAGGCGCGACCACGCCTGTCGAAGGCCGAGATTCGAGGCGAACGCAGCCTGCATGGTGCGGTCCAGCGCGGGTTCGCCGAAGCTCGTCCACCAGGCGTCCGGGGCCGCGACGTTCGGTCCGTCCGGCGTTTCGAAACGCTCGGGAATCTCCACTTCGGGAAGGTCGGTGTCGCGCAGCGCGTGGGGGCTGCACCCCGCGGAGGCGATGAGGGTGATGACGACGAGGAGGATGCGCGGCCGGCTTCGCGACGATTTCATGACGGCGGCCTCTCGGAACGGCGTATCGGATCGATCGCCGCGGCCGGCCGCAGCCCCGTCCGCAGCCCCGTCCGCTG
>NZFT01000017.1 GCA_002690755.1 Phycisphaerae bacterium | reverse complement strand
CGCTGCGCGGGCTGCACTATTTGCACACGGTGCAGCAGATCATCCACCGCGACGTCAAGGCCGGCAACATTCTCCTCACCGAGGCGGGCGAACGCCGCGTCGGTGGGAGCGAAGACGGTCAGCGGTCCGGGACCCGAAAGTGCCTCGGCGAGGCCGGCGGCCTGCACCGCGGCGACGAGCGTGTCGAGCCGGCCGCTGGCGACCGCGGTCTCCGGGATGTTTCCGACGTCGGCGACGGCCGTCGCAGAGACGAAGGCGCCGGAGATCGCAGCGGCGGTGCCGGCGAGGGCGGCGGTCCAGCGACGAGAGGTGTTCGATCGATTCGGAGTCATGGTCCCGTTCCTTTGACAAGATTTGGAGGCGCGACAGGTCTCGGTCGGAATCGGCTTCGTCGGGGATCTTTCTTCCGATTCAAACCAGTTCAAGGTCGCCCGGAGCCCCCTTCCAGGGCCCTGGGGGGATCTGCTCCCGGATCACGCCGTCCTCAGTCCGCTTCGAGGGCTTCTTTCGGCCAGACCGCGATCAGGACGTCCCGTCCGGACCGGTAGGCGGGCCGGGGAAGCCCGGCCGCGTCGACGGTCGCTTCAAGCCAGGTCCGCTGTTCCTCCGGGCGGTCGGTGAGCACCAGCACCGGATGGTCGATGGTCGCGGTTCCAAGCACGCCGAGAAGCTCGTCTTCGACCACGTGCCATTCGGCATGCTCCTCGAAGTTCTCGACGCCCCAGGTGAGTTCCCCGGCACTCCCGAGCAACCGGATCTCCGCATCCGGCCAGGCCCAGCCGGCGCCGTGGATGGTCGACGCCCTCGCCAGCACCACGCTTCGGGATGCGATCGGCTCCATCGTGTCGAGCCAGGCGACGGGCGCCTTGGAGATCTTCATCCATCCGGTGGGAAGACAGGCGGGTGCCACGGCGAACACCAGCGCCGGTCCGAGGCAGCCCAGCAGGACCCGCTCGGCGGGATCGAAGGTGCGTTGGGAGACCCGATCGAAGAGTCCCCACACCAGGAGCGCGGTGGCGAGGATCGCCAGTCGCCATTCCCCGCCGTCCTCCCAAGCGCTTCCAATCGATGGATCGATGGGCATGAACGGCGTCAGCAGGAGGAGGATCCCACCGAGCGGGATCAGGAGCCATTCCCCGTGGGTGCGCTTGCCGGGTGCGCCTTTGAAGTAGGTGACCAGGCCCACGGCCAGGAGCATCGCCGCCGGTGCGAACGACGGCAGGATGTAGGTCATGAGCTTTCCCGATGAGATCGAGAAGAACACGATCGGAATCAAGGTCCAGCACAGCAGCAGTCGTGTCTCGGGCGAACCACCGAACCGCCGAAGTCCGCCGATCGCGAAGGGGAGCGTCAGACACCAGGGAAACATACCGCCCAGGAAGATCGGTACGAAGTACCACCATGGTTCCGGATGCTGGGCACGGGCCCCGCCCGTGAAACGGTTGATGTGTTCGACCCAGAAGAAGTAGTGCCAGTACTCGGGGGCGGTCAGATGCACCGCGATTCCCCAGGGAAGAACGGTGGCGATCGCCACGATGCCGGGAATCCAGGGAAGGGTGAAGAGTGCCTTCCAGTCGCGCTCCCACGCCAACCAGGGCGCGAGGACGATTCCGGGAATCGCGATCGCGAGAAATCCCTTGGTCAGAAAAGCGAGTCCGCAGGCGAGACCCGAGGCGAAGAGCCAGCCGAATCGAATCGGTCCGGTGGCCCGCCAGGCCAGGAAGAAGAACGTGATCGACGCGGTGACCAGGGCGGCGAAGGGGGCGTCGAGAATCGCGGCCGTTCCGAGGATCGCGACTTCGACCGAAGTCATGAAGACCATCGCGGCGATCGCGGCGATGTCCCAGCGTGCCGTCCAACGTCGGACGAAGAGCAGCACCATGCCCGCGGCGAGTCCGGTCGACAACGCCGCGGGGAGTCGGAGCGCGAACTCGTTCTCACCGAACCCGAGGAATGCGGCCGCGGTCATCCAGTAGCCGAGCACCGGTTTCTCGAAGTACCGCACCCCCATGAGATGCGGAACGATCCACTCGCCCGTCTCGATCATCTCGGCGGGAATCACCCCGTAGCGTCCCTCGTCCGGCATCACCATCGGTCGGAGTCCCAGCGGCACGATGAAGATGCCGATGAACACCGCCACGGCCATCAGCACCGCGAGTCGTTCGAGTCGGGGGGATCGTGGGATCTCGGACATGCCGGGCATCATCCCAGAACGACGTCGTCTCGCACGGCGAGCCATCCGTCCCGTCCGGGAACGCTCCCGCGTCGGAGCCGGCCCGGCGGTGGGTCGTCGGGGAGCAGTTCACCGAGGGAGCAGGCTTCGCCCCCCTCCGCGTCGAGGCGATCGAGGAAATCCTCGAACAACGGGGCCTTGCAACCGCCCTCGGACTCGGCGTGGATGGTGAGCACGTCGAAGTCGTCTCGATTCATGGAGGCGAGGACATGGGCGTTGAAGTTGGCGTCGTCGATCCCCGCGTGACCCACCGCTTCGTCCCAGGTGGGCAGGTTGACGGGGATCTGGGGCGGCCCATGCGGCGGCCGGAAGACACCTCGACCGCGGCAGTCGCTCGCATACCGGTATCCGAAATCCTCCCGGAGCGCGAGCAGTTCGGGCGTGCAGCGCCATCCCGGTGCCGCGGTGCAGGTCGGAAGGACACCGGCGCTCTCGCCGATCGCGTCGTGCGCACGCTGAATCTCCGCCCGGACCGCGTCCGCGGGAAGTCGGTGGGCCGCGACCTGCCATCGGTGGTGATCCCAGGCGTGCATGCCGATCTCGTGACCCGCTTCGGCGATCGCCCGAAGGCGGTCTCCGAGGGCACGGTGGATGACGGGGCCCGGCCAGAGCGTTCCTCGGAGCAGGATGTCCCAGCCGTAGATGCCGGCGGCATCGGAACGAAGCATCTTCCACAGGAAGGACGGACGCACCAGGCGACGAAGATGTCGTCCCATGTTGTCCGGGCCCACGGTCAGGAAGAACGTCGCCCGAATGCCACGTTCGTCGAGGATCCGCAGCAGCTCCGGCACGCCGTCGCGGGTCCCGCGATACGTGTCGACGTCGATGCGAAGTCCGAGCCTCATGCGGTGGTGACGACGGTCCGGAGCGCCGGATCGGCCTCGATGCCCATCGCACGGACGTGGTCGTCGATGAACCAGTCCACGGTCCGGTCGACCGACTCCCGGGTGGAGATCGAAGGCGTCCAGTCGAGGATCCGCTTCGCGTTCCGGATCGAAGGACGTCGGTGCTGCACGTCCTGGTAGCCCTTGCCGTAGTACCGCCCGCTCTCGACCACGCGATACCCCGCGAAGGGTGGGAATCGATGTCGCATCGGATGGGCGTCGAACCGCTCGACGATCATCTCCGCGAGCTCGCGGATGCTCGCCTCGTTTTCGGGATTGCCGATGTTCACGATCTGGCCGGAACTCCGGCCGTCACGATCGTCGATCATCCTGAAGAGGCAGTCGATGCCTTCGGTGACGTCGGTGAAGCATCGCTTCTGCTCGCCCCCGTCGACGAGCTGGATCGGTGTTCCCTCGACCAGGTTGAGGATGAGCTGGGTGATGGCTCTCGAGGATCCGACCCGCGCAGAGTCGAGGGTGTCGAGCCGGGGACCGATCCAGTTGAACGGTCGGAAGAGCGTGAAGTCGAGATCGTCCTTTGCGCCGTACGCCCAGATCACCCGGTCCAGGAGCTGCTTGGAGCAGGAGTAGATCCACCGCTGCTTGTTGATGGGACCGAGCACCAGGCTGGATCGATCCTCGTCGAACGATTCGTCGGCGCACATCCCGTAGACCTCGCTGGTCGAGGGGAAGATGATGCGTCGGCCGTACTTGACGCAGTCCCGGACGATCCGCAGGTTCTGTTCGAAATCCAGTTCGAAGACGCGGAGCGGATTCCGGACGTATTCGATGGGCGTCGCGATGGCCACCAGGGGCAGGACCACGTCGCACTTCCGGACGTGATATTCGACCCACTCGCGATTGATCGAGATGTCCCCTTCCACGAAGTGGAAGCCGTCACGGTGGAGCAGGTGTTCCACGTTGGTGGCTCGGAGGTCCATGCCGTAGACCTCGTATCCGGCGGCGAGCAGCTGTTCCGAGAGATGACTCCCGATGAAGCCGTTCACGCCGAGGATGAGCACCGACCGAGGGCGGGCCGTGGCGACCGGCGCGGCGCGTCCGAGTCGCATCCCGTCCACGATGTTCAGTTCCTCCGCCAGGTGATCACCGCCGCTCCACACGCCGTCCGGGGACTGGCCGGCATCGATCCGAAGGGTCCCCTTGCCGCAGGCGATGGTCAACGGCGCGGTGGAGAGGACGGTGCCTGCCGTCTCCCCCGAGTCGTCCTTCATCGCGGTCGCGGACCAGATGCGGACCTCCCGCTCGCCGGCGTGCGTGAACGCGCCCGGCCAGGGATGCGTCACGGCCCGGATCAGGTTGCGGATCCGCTCGGCGTCGTCCGCCCAGTCGATCAACCCGTCCTCGGGCGATCGTCCGGGGTAGGTCGTGGCGTCAACGCCCTGCTGGGGGACGGCGGTGAAGGTGCCGTCCGCGATCTTCGGAAGGATCCGTGCGAGCATCGGTCCGGTCGCGGTGACGAGCTTCGCGGTGAGGGTGGCGGCGGTGTCCGTCTCCTCGATCGGGACCGGCACCTGTGTGACGATGTCGCCCGCGTCGGCGGCTTCGGTCATGTGATGGAGCGTGATGCCGGTTTCGGTCTCCCCTTCGACCAGCACCCAGTTGATCGGGGCGCGGCCGCGGAAGCGTGGAAGCATCGAGGCGTGCAGATTGAAGCAGCGCTCGGGACAGATCGCGAGGACGTCGCGTCCGATCATCCGCCGGTAGTGGGCGGAGACGATCACATCCGGTGCCATCTCCCGGATCCGGTCGATCCACAGGGGATGATTCGCGGATTCCGGTGCGTACACGGGAATGCCGTGTTCCGAGGCGAGCCGGGCGACCGAACGGAACCAGTTCCCCTCACCGGGATCGTCACGATGGGTGAAGACCGCGAGGACCTCCGCATCCGAGGCGAGCAGGGCCTCGAGCGTTGCCGCGCCGATCTCGTGATATGCGAAGAGGACGACCTTCATAGGGAGATTCCCGTTTCGATGACGATGCCGTCGGGCCGAGGCTCGGGCGTCGATCGCTCGAGTCCGGAGTCGCCTGCGATGCGATCGATGAAGTAGCGGGGGCGGCCCCGGACGTCGTGGTAGACCCGTCCCAGATACTCGCCGAGGAGGCCCATGCCGATGAATTGCGCGCCCACGAAGATGAAGAGCACCGCGAAGAGCGTGAACACCCCGTTCTCCGCCCATTCGGTGCCGAAGATGAAGCGTCCCGCGAGCAGCAGCAGTCCGAAGCCGAATCCGCCGAGGGCGATCGCGACACCGGCCCACGAGAGCAGTCGCAGGGGCGTGGTGGTCATGCTGGTCAGCAGGTCGAACTGGAGGTTCACCAGTTTCCACACGCTGTACTTCGATTCGCCCGCGGCCCGCTCCGCGTGGGCGACCTCGATCTCCGTCGCTCGCTTGGCGAAGCTGTTGGCGAGCACCGGGATGAAGGTGCTTCGTTCCCGGCACTGCAGGATCGCGTTGATCACGGGGCGTCGATAGGCCCGAAGCATGCAGCCGTAGTCGGTCATGCCCACCCCGGTCGACTTGCGCACCATCCAGTTGATGCAGGCCGAGGCCTTGCGGCGGAAGAACGAGTCCTGTCGGTTCCGGCGAATGGTGCCGACGACGTCGTTGCCTTCCTCGATCTTCTCGACGAGCCTGGGAATCTCCTCCGGCGGATTCTGGAGATCGGCGTCGAGCGTGATGACGATGTCGCCTCGGGCGTGGCTGAACCCGCAGATGATCGCCGCGTGCTGGCCGTAGTTCCGGTTCAGGATGATCGCGCGCAGGTGGCCTCCGTAGACCCGGGCGGCGGCCTCGAGCCGTTCGGTCGAGCCGTCACGGCTTCCATCGTCGACCAGGATGATCTCCGAGGGATTCGCAAGCGTCTCACAGGTCGAGACGACCCGCTCCAGGAGCGCATCGAGATTCTCGATCTCGTTGTAGACCGGGATGATGATCGAGACGGTGCCGTTCATCCGGTTCACGCCGTTCATGCCGGCACGCCTCCGGTCGAGGGGACGATCGCGCGGATCGCCTCGGCGACCTCGTCGACGTCTTCGTCCCGCATCGCGGGAAAGAGCGGCAGGGAGCAGATTCGATCGCTGTTCCACTCGGTGTTCGGAAGATCGGCGCTGCGCCATCGATCGGGATGATCGACGAACCAGCGCTGGCCGTGGGCGGCGCGGAAGTGGATGCCGGTACCGATGTTCCGCGACTTGAGCGCCGCCATGAGACCTTCGCGATCGATTCCCGCCGATTCGGAGTCGACCCGGACGATGAAGAGATGCCAGGCGTGCCTGTCCGTCTCGGCGGAATCGCCGAGCGGCAGGATTCCGGGGACCCCCTCGAGTCGTTCGCGATAGCGAAGGGCGAGATCCCGGCGGCGATCGATGAAGCCGTCGAGGCGCTTGAACTGCGAGTGTCCGAGCACCGCGTTCATGTCGGGCAGGTTGTACTTGAAACCCGGCTCCAGCACCTCGGCCTGCGGGGATCGCCCCTGCTGTCCGCGTTCCCACGCATCGACGCCGAGACCATGGAATCGAAGTCGTCGGACGCGATCGCCGAACTCGACGTCGTCGGTGACCAGTACGCCGCCCTCGCCGCTGGTGATGTTCTTGATCGGATGAAGACTGAAGATCGCGGTTCCGGTGGCCCCGACCTCCTCGCCGCAGCGTCTTCGGGTGCCGACGGCGTGGGCGGCATCCTCGATCACGGGGATCCCGTGCTTCGCGGCGATCGCACGGATCGTGGGCAGTTCCGCGGCGGCGCCGGCGTAGTCGACGGGAATGATCGCCCGGGTGCGTTCCGTGATCGCGGCTTCGATCGCCGCGGGGCGGACCATGAGGGTGTCGCGATCCACGTCGATGAACACCGGAGTCGCGCCGAGGCGGACGATCATGTTGATGGTCGAGATCCAGGTCATCGACGGGGTGACGATTTCGTCGCCGGGGCCGATGTCGAGGGCGAGCAGGGCGAGATGCATCGCGCCGGTCGCGCTGGACGTCGCCACCGCCCGTTCGGTACCGAGTCGTTCGAGAAACGCCGCTTCGAGTTCGTTGCAGCGGGCCCCGGTGGTGATCCACCCGCTCCGCAGGACCTCGGTCACCGCGGCGACGTCCTCCTCGCTGATCGAGGGACGGGCAAATGGAAGGAAATCTTGACGCATCGCGTTCGGCACTCCGATCCGGCGATGCTAGCAGATCGGCCCCGTCGATTCCGCGGTCAGACTTCGGCGTCAGCCGTCCCCTGCATTCGGTCGGGATGGATCCGAATGCCACCTCGCAACACCGGAACGGCCCCCAGGAGGCTCCACGCGAATTCGATTCCGCGATACAGCAGGAGCATGCCCACGATCTGGTTGACCGTGGCTCCACCATCCCCGACGAGAATCCCGATGGCGGCGAGTTCCATCACCCCGGCGCCCTGCCACGTGATCGGAATCGCGGCCGCCAGAAAGATCAGGGGCATCGCGACGAGAATCACCGCGAGTTCGATCGGGGCCCCGAGCGATCGGGCACCGCACCCGGCGACCAACGCGAGCATCGTCTGGACCAGCAGCGAGAGCAGGGTCGCCGACGCGACGGTTCGCGGGTGTCCGGCGTACGCGGTCGCCGCCTCGACCACGCGGCCGGGCAGGCCCCGTCCGAACCGATCGAGGCGATCGGGAATCCGGATCCATCCGCGGCCCGCGACGAGGAACAGGAGCGCGACGGTGATGGCGAGCAGGAACATCGTCCATCCCGCCCACCGACCGAGTTCGGTTCCCATCCCCGCGGCATCGGCCGTGATTCCTGCAATGGCGGCGAGCAGCACGAGCCCGAGGAGTCCGGTGATTCGATCGACGACCACGCTCATGACGGCCTCGATGCGTCGACCGCTGCCGGCGGCGACACCCCACGCCTTCACCACGTCACCGCCTTCCGTGCCGGGCAGGAGGAAATTGCACAAGGCGCCGGCCATCACGAGCCGGAGCGTCTCCCGCCAGGTCGCATCGATGCCTCGGCATCGCATGAGCATCCACCATCGAGTCGTCTGCAGCGGATAGATGAAGCCGGCGATCGCGATCGCGATCGCGAGCCAGGCGGGATCGGCATCGCCCAGCAGGGCGAGGAGTCCGGGTCTGATCCATTCCGCGGGAACGACCGCGGTGTCGCCGCCTTCGAACCCGGCCCGGACCAAGCCGTCGCCGAGCGGGGTGGTGTCGGTCACGGCGAACGCCGTCGGTGCGTCCACGATGCGTTCGTCGGGACCGGGCGATCCCGCCGGGATCACGGCCACGGTCCGCCACTCGACCAGCAGGGCGATGACCGTCACGCCGATGGCGACCAAAAGCAGTCGAGCCGCGATGAGCAGTTGGCGTTTCATGGATTCGGTGCGGCCGGTCGAGTCGACGCCTCGAGCATCACTCGGGCAGGAGCACGACGTCGGCCGGATCGATCGCGAGTTCGATCGCCTCCCCCTTCGAACGATCGGTTCGAGGGTGGAGTTCCAGCGCCTTCAGCATCGACTCCGCCGCCGCCGCGACTTCGAGCTGCGCCGTTTCGCCCAGGAACATCGACCTTCGAAGCGTGGTGGAGACGGAGTTCCAGCCTTCGGGCGGGCTTCCCAGGCGGAACGCCTCGGGTCGAAGCGACACCGAGACCTCGTCACCGACGCTCGCCTTTTCCAGGCTTCGAGTCGATCGCAGTGGACCGAGCGGGGTCTTGAGGACCGTGGAACCGCCCTCCATCGACTCGATGGTCCCCTCGATGAAGTTCGTCTCGCCGAGGAAGCTCGCGGTGAATCGGGAATTGGGTGCGTCGTAGAGTTTCCGGGGCGGGCCGGCCTGCACGAGCAGGCCGTCTCGGAGCACGGCCATCTGGTCGGCGAGCGACAAGGCCTCTTCCTGATCGTGCGTGACGTAGATCGTCGTGATCTGCGCATCGTCCACGATGCGGCGGATCTCGTGCCGCATTTCGAGGCGAAGCTTCGCGTCGAGATTCGAGAGCGGTTCGTCGAGCAGCAGCACGCTGGGCCGGAACGCGAGGGCTCTTGCGAGGGCGACGCGCTGTTGCTGGCCACCGGAGAGCTGGGTGGGCTTTCGATCCGCGTATCCCGTCATCTGGACCAGCTCGAGCGCTTCGCCCACGCGACGCTGAAGATCGGCGTTCGCGAGTTTTCGAACCCGGAGCCCGAACGCGACGTTCTCGAAGACCGAGAGGTGCGGCCAGAGGGCGTAACCCTGGAACACCATTCCCGCATCCCTTTTCTCGGGAGGAAGCCGCGTCACGTCCCGATCACCGAACCGGATCATGCCCGCGTTCGGGCGCTCGAATCCCGCGATCATGCGGAGCAGGGTGGTCTTGCCGCAGCCTGACGGGCCGAGCAGGAAGAAGAGCGAGCCCGCTTCGATCCACAGATCGACCCCGGCGACCGCGACGGTCGATCCGAACTTCTTGACGAGATTGACGATTGAAACGCCGGTCATGATTGCCGGGAGCGTAGCGGACCCTTCGCGCCGCCGCCGATGCGTCCCGCGGTTCGCGGCATCGGGGAGTCCTTCGGGGTCCTCGGTGGATGGTGAATCTTCCGACGAGGACCGCGGATCGGTCGATTATGCTCTTCAGCGAAAGCCGACACGACATGGATCGCAGCAACCCCGTCATTCCTTCCCGGACCGCCAGCCGTGAAGAGGTCTCCGCCTTTGCAGAGTCCTCGATCGAGAAGCTGCGACGTCATCGCTGTCGTCCGGAGCGGAATCTGGAGATCGGGGGAATGGTCGATCAGTTTCGACGCGAGGCTGGTCGGGCTCGTCGGGGCGTCGGGACCTTCCTGGACGTCTGGGAGGCCGTGGTTCCCCCGGAAATCGCCACTGCGACCCGGGTTCGGGGGATTCGCGGTGGCGTCGCCCGGGTCGGCGTCCTTGACGCGGCGACCAGCTACGACCTCGACCAGCGGCTTCGCAACGGTCTGCTGGCGGAGTTGCGACTGGCTTTTCAATCCCCGTTGCGGCGGGTCAAGCTCGAAATCGACGGTTCGTTGACCCGGGATTGACTCAGGGTGCCTCTGTAGATGCCCCTATATAGGTACGCATCGCGGCCAGCGTCTCATCACTCACGTGGTGCTCCATGCCCTCCGCATCCCGTTCGGCGGTGGCGGCGGTCACGCCGAGCCTTCTGAGGAAGGCCACCACGATTTCGTGACGGTCTCGACTCGCCCGAGCCATCTGCCGCCCTTCGTCGCTCAGTCCGACCGGGCCGTAGGGGGTTCGAGTCACCAATCCCGCGTCCGCAAGTCGGTTCAGAATTCGGGTGACGGTCACGTGGCTCACCTGAATCCGGGCCGCAAGGTCCTTGACCCGACAGGTCCCTTGCTCGATTTCGATGTCCTCGATCGCCTCGACGTAGTCCTCCGCAGTCTCGTCGGCGTGATCCCGGCGGGTCTTGGCGAAAGGGTTGGGTCGGTTGGTCATTGAGTGGGGTGCCTGGGGTGAGTGGCGGGGCGGCATCGAGCAAGATTCGTTTGCAATGGACCGCGGCTTAATGTAACATATGCTACACAATGTAGCAAAGGCTACAAATTATCCCATCCGGGCGATCGTCGAGCATGCCTTCGACGGTCACGCTCGACCCCTGACTTTCCCCGCATCGGAGGCCGACCACGCTTCCGTTCGGGCCTGGAGTTCCATGTGAGACTGTCCAGCTCGACCAAGCTCGCTCGTTGCCTGATGTTCGGGTGCGCGGCCGCCATCCTCCAGGGGTGTGGCGATGCCGCCACGACGACCACGCCTCAGAAGGCCGCGGACGATTCGGGGTCGAAACTCCGGATCGTGGCGACGACCGGAATGATCGGCGACCTCGTTCGAAGAGTCGTCGGTGACCGAGGCGAGGTCGTCGTGCTCATGGGGGAGGGGATCGATCCCCATCTCTTCACGCCGACCGCATCCGATGTACGAGGACTGCTGGCGGCAGACGTCGTGTTCCACAACGGTCTCATGCTCGAAGGTCGAATGGGATCGGTCCTTTCGAGCACGGATGGGCCGCTCGACCGATCCATCGCGGTCACCGAGATCCTTCCGGAGGCGACGCTCCTTCACCCGCCGGACGCCGTCGGTCATGCCGATCCGCATGTCTGGATGGACGTGCTGGCGTGGTCGAAGATGATCGACCCGATCGTCCGCGGACTCTGCGATGCCGATCCCGAGGGATGCGAGGCGTTCGAGGCGAACGGACTTCGATATCAGGAGGATCTCGCCGCGCTGGATCTGTACGCGCGTTCGGTGGTGGAGACGATTCCGGCGGGTCAACGGGTCCTGGTGGCGGCCCATGACGCGTTCGGCTATTTCGGCCGCGCGTATGGTGTCGAGGTGCATGGGATCCAGGGACTCTCCACGGAAAGCGAGGCCGGACTCGCGGACATGAACCGGTTGGTCCGGATGCTCGCGGATCGTGGAATCCCGGCGGTATTCGTGGAATCCAGCGTCTCCAGGAAGAACGTCATGGCGCTGGTGGAGGGCGCCGCCTCGCTCGACCACGAGGTGATCGTCGGGGGTGAGCTCTACTCCGACGCGATGGGGAAGCCGGGAACCTGGGAAGGTACCTATCCGGGCATGATCGACCACAACGTCACGACCGTCGGCCGTGCGCTCGGTGCTCGAGTTCCGGACGGTGGTTTTCGAGGCTGGCGTGATCGAACCGATCGCGGTGACGAAGGGGATGCCGAAGTCGAGGCTTCGGACTGATGATGCCCAATCAGCATGGACATCCCGATTCCGGGATCGGCGCCGAGCACGACCCGCACGCCGCGGTGTCCATTCACGACATGACCGTCGCCTACCAGCGTCGTCCGGTTCTCTGGGATCTCGACCTCGACATACCACGTGGCGTGCTCGCCGCGGTCATCGGCCCGAACGGCGCCGGCAAGAGCACGATGATCAAGGCGTGCCTGGGACTCGTTCCGAAGGTGAGTGGTTCGGTCCGTCTCCTCGGTGGCGAGCCTCGTTCGATCCGGGGTCAGGTGGGTTACGTGCCCCAGCGGGAGTCGGTCGACTGGGACTTCCCCGTTTCCGCACTCGACGTCGTCTGCATGGGTCTTTACCGCCGGATCGGTTGGTTCCGCCCGGTTCGACGTCGGCACCGGAACGCCGCGATGGCGGCGCTGGACCGGGTCGGGCTCGCCGATTTCGCGAAACGACAGATCAGCCGTCTGTCGGGCGGCCAGCAACAACGGGTCTTTCTCGCGAGGGCACTGGTCCAGGAAGCGGATCTCTACTTCATGGACGAACCGTTCGCGAGCGTCGATGCCGCGACCGAGACCGCGATCCTCGAGGTCCTTCGTGAACTCCGAGACGCCGGTCGCACGGTCGTCGTCGTGCATCACGACCTCCAGACCGCTCGCGACTACTTCGACTGGCTGGTCCTCTTGAACACGCGATTGGTCGCTTCCGGCGACATGGCGACGACCTGGACGCCGGAGCATCTGCGATCGACCTACGGAGGTCGACTCACCCTGCTCGAGGACGCAGGACGTGCGATGGGGGAAGCCGGTCGCGGCGTCACGCGAACATGAGTTCGATTCCGCCGCCGATCATCGGGCTCGAGGACCCTCTCCGGGTCCTGCTGCTCCTCGACTACAACACGCGGGTGGTGGTGATCGGTGCGATGCTGCTGGGCGCCGTCGGTGGAATCGTGGGGGCCTTCCTCATGTTCCGCCAGCGTGCGCTCGTCGGTGACGTGCTCGGACACGCGATGCTTCCCGGCGTCGCGGTCGCCTTTCTGGTCGGTCAGGCGATCGGCGGAAGCCGCGGCCTGATCCTCCTGCTCGCCGGTGGGGCGGTCGCCGCGATGCTCGCCGGACTCCTCATGCTCTGGTTGCGACGAGGCTCGAAACTGGGAGACGACGCGGTCATGGCGATCGTGCTTTCGGGATTCTTCGGACTCGGCGTGGTCCTGCTTTCGATCATTCAGTCGACGGGCGGAGGCGGCCAGGCCGGACTCGAGGACTTCATCTTCGGAAAGACCGCGTCGATGGTCTTCGACGACGTGATCGTCATCGCAATCGGCGGCGGGCTGGTGGGAGTCGCGACGATCGTCCTCTTCAAGGATCTCGGACTGCTTTGTTTCGACGAGGCGTTCGCCGCAAGCATCGGTCGTCCGGTTCGCACGCTGGATCTCGTGCTGCTCGTCATGACGGTCACCACGGCGTTGATCGGAATGCAGGCGGTCGGACTGATTCTGGTGGTGGCGATCATGGTCATTCCGTCCGCGGCCGCCAGATTCCTCACGAACGATCTGCGGGTGATGGTGGTCGCGGCGGGGATCATCGGTGCCGTCGGNTGTTGGATCGGCGNGACCNCNAGCGCGGCATCACCGGGTCTGCCGGGGGGAGCGATGATCGTGCTCGCGACCGCGGCGTTGTTCGTGCTTGCGATGTTGTTCGGCCGGGAGCGCGGGCTGCTGCCGCGATGGATGGCTTCGAGATCGCTTCGGAGACGGGTGGGGCGTGATCACCTGCTCCGCTCGTTTCGAGAGCACGTCGAGGTCACGGGGGTTTCGGCCATCGACATCCGGACGATTCGGCGGTTTCGTTCGTGGGCGCCGCGTCAGATCATCTCGCTCCTCCGAAACGCGAGGCGGGAGGGTGAAATGGTGGAGGTCGAGCCGGGCATCTGGCGGCTCAGCGATCTCGGCGCCCTGGAGGCGGCGGCGATCGTGCGGAACCACCGCCTCTGGGAGCACTACCTGCTCCGGTATGCGGACATCGCTCCGACGCACGTCGATCGAGCGGCGGATCGGATCGAGCACGTGTTGGATCCCCTCCTGGTGCGAAGCCTCGAAGCGGAGGTGGGCGACGGAATCCCGACCCGACCACCGGCGAGTCCGCACCCCCTCCCGACCGATTTTTCCGACGACGCGGGAGGCGAGTCCGATGCCTGACTGGCAGTGGGCCTACGACGGATGGATCCTCGTCGTGACGGCGCTGGTCGCGGTCATCTGCGCGATCCCCGGATCATTCCTCTTGGTTCGGCGACAGGCCATGCTCGGCGATGCCGTCGCGCATGCGGTTCTGCCGGGAATCGCGATCGGCTTTCTGGTGAGTGGCACTCGGAGCGGCTCGTGGATGCTGGTCGGTGCGGTGGTCGCCGGACTGACCACCGCGGGCCTCACCCAGTTGCTGCGGAGCATCGGTGGGGTCGATCGTGGTTCAGCCCTTGGCGTGGTCTTCTCCACGTTGTTCGCACTCGGGCTCGTACTGATCGTGCAGGCGGCCGATTCGGTGGACCTCGACCCGGCGTGCGTGCTCTACGGACAGATCGAGCTCGTGCCGCTCGATGTCCTCGAGATCTTCGGCATGGACGTTCCTCGGGCCATTCCGTGGATGTTGCTCGTCCTCGTGGCCACCGGCCTCGCCATGGGATTTCTCTGGAAGGAGTTCCTGATCACGTCCTTCGATTCTCCGATGGCCGAATCTCAAGGAATTCCGACTCGGACGATGCATCAGTTGCTCATGATCCTGGTGGCCTCGGGTTGCGTGGTGGCATTCGAATCGGTGGGAAGCATCCTCGTGCTCGCGCTGCTCATCGGACCGCCTGCGACGGCGCGACTCCTGACCGGAAGCCTGTTCCGCCTGGTGCTCCTCGCCGCCGTGATCGGGGTCTTCATTTCGATCTCGGGTCATCTTCTGGCCATTCTGGTCCCCATCTGGATGTGGGAGGGCGAATCGAGTCTGTCCACGGCCGGCGTCACCGCCGTCCTTTCGATGTTCATTTTCTGCGGTTTGATTCTCCTCAAGGGTGTTGCCGGCCGTGTTTTCTGGCGACGAATGAGATCGCGATCCGCCGTTCAGTCGGAATTTGACGGTGATTCACCCCGGCATACGACCTGAATTGCGATTTTAACTATTACCGGACTTTAAGCGCTAGGCAGCCAGCCAGTCTCGCGACGTCATCTTTGGCGGTGAAAAACACCGTACGAGGGCCCCCAGAAGGGGTCAGTGCGATAAGAGCGACGTTTGGACGAAATGAGGACCTAGAGTCCATTCCGCTTCGCCGACAGATCGATCCGTGATGGGAATCCAGCACGGGCCAAAGATCTGTGAAAACGTGAAAATCCCGCACAAGGGGTTGATTGACATGCGCAATTGTGTCATCCTCCTCCGTGACCAAGGTCNTTTGANCTTGGCAGAGTCTTATTCTGCATTCGTTCAGCGGAACNGTATTTTGCTGACACGNGCGCCAAANGGAGCTAGAGAGATGAAATTCGCATTGTGTGCAGCTGGCCTCGCGGCCATTGTCGCCTCATCGGCGACAGCAGGNNTTNAGNNTGGNGACNNTNTCACCCTGAGTCGNGTNNCGACNTCCCCGCAGCGANTNGTNACGGTNAACTTCGATTACAGCCGCAGCTCGAGCGCAAGTGGCGTGACCGGNGGCANCNNCGGCATCGCNGGNCTCACGNNCTTCGACATCGATNNCCANCGAGANTGACGNGACCGTTGACANCGTCGGTNGTGGNTCAGATNTCNGGCTTCTGCGTCGAGTNNNNCGAGTCGTTCATNGATGANCCGATCNNNTACGACATCGTNGNGGTGNCCTCAGGTCCCGGAAGAGANCCCNCCCGGCANNATGTCCGCNAANCAGNNGNNGNTGATGNNGGATCTCTACAGCCGNTACTACGACAGTTCCGTCGACCGANGCNTCGGGTAACNNNTGGANCNCNCGNCAGAACANCGCGGCTGCGTTCCAGCTCGTGGTCTGGGAGATCTCGCACGAGAACTTCGCTTCCAGCGACCTGTCGGGCATGAAGGCCGAGCTTAACATCGGTCTCGGTGCCTTCGTGGTCACCGACGCCACCAACGACGACCCCACCGCGGCCACCGCGGTCGCCGAACTCGCCAGCACCATGATCGGTGCCCTCGGTAACGGTGGTTGGTCGCAATACGGTGCGCTCGTTGGTGCCACCAACGGTTCGAGCGGCAACGTCGACAACCAGGACTTCCTGTTCGTCGTTCCCTCGCCGGCCATCGCTGGTCTCGCGGGCCTCGGACTCGTGGGAATGCGTCGCCGCCGACGCTGATTCCTTCGGAGTTGAGATCGACGAAAGAGTCTTCTCTCTCGTAAAGACAAGTGGCCGACCCTCACGGGTCGGCCACTTTCTTTTTCGGCGTGGAGACGTCGCGTTGAAGGTGGTCTTCGGGGTCGGCAAGTCGACAGGTGGACGGCTCGGGCCCATCCCGCGGGTCGGTGATGAGCGGCCGATCGTTGCCAGCCCTCTGCCGAACCCGTCGAGGGGATTCAATCCGACCCGATTGGGACTTCCTGAAGGTTGCCGTCCGCATCCACGCAGGCGAGGGAGGTGGTGGCCATCGAGAGCAGCGTCGCGTCGCGTTTCAACTCGTAGCCGTGTCGAAGCCTGGCTCTGGATGCTTCGAGGAGATGGGTGGTGAGCGTGAGTTCGTCGTCGTATCGAGCGGGTTGCTTGAACCGGATGGCGAGGTCCACGACGACGAGGAAGCGGCCGGCGGCCTCCAGATCCCGGTAGTTCCCGCCTTGCGAACGCAGCATCTCCGTTCGGCCCATCTCGAACCAGATGGCGTAGTTGGCATGGTGGACGACGCCCATCGGGTCGCATTCGCAGTAGCGAACGCGAAGGGGCGAGTCGTGCGATCGAAGCGACGTAGAGGCGTCGAAAGCGCTTTCACGACGAGGGCGGGTCTTGGACATGGAATGGATGGTAGTGGCGGGATCCAGGCGGGAGCGGATGCCGCCGCCGGCCGTTGAACACGAGGCTGACGGATCGGGCGGAGGACCATGCGTCCGGACGACCGATGAGGCGTTGATCGAGCGGCCGGCTTCACCCCGGGGCCGATCTCTTTCCACGGGCTTCCATCTGATCGGGTGATCGCTTCACCGCGGTCCCACCAGTATCGGGGCCGCCGAGGCCTCGCAACGAATGACTGTGGCGGGGGGAGAAGCGGTCGGGACCGGGTCGACCATGATCTGAGCGTGGTCCTCCACCGACCTCGAGCGTGGGCCCGCGCGGGACTCGACGAAGGCCTGGTGGGGCGTGCGTCCTCCGGTTGTTCGCCGAGATCAACGCCGGCCGAGCAGGGAGGCAGATCGACGCGGCCGGTCAGGTCGTCCGCTCACTTGCCGATGCAGAATCGTCCGAACACGAGGTCGAGGACCTCCTCGGGATCGATGTCACCATCGAGTCTTCGAATCGCCTCCAACGCGGCGAGCAGTTCGGCCACGACGAGCTCAGGCATCGGAGGTCCGTCAGCATCTCCGCATCCTGCGAGGATGGCCTCGACCCGGTCGACTGCGGATGCCCCGTCGGTCACCGCGGTCGCTTGAAGCTGCCGCCAGGCCCCTGTGGAGGCCGGCTCGCCATTCACCCCTGAAGCATCGAGTCGGTCGATGATTCGCCGTGCGAGGGCCGCAAGGCCTTCCTCGTCGCCGTCTGGCCGACCGGCCTCGGGCAGGGCGATCTCGAGCCAGTCGTCCTTGGTGCTCAAGCCGGCGGCGGTCGCCTTGGGGGACCGTGGAAGGTCGGCTTTCGTGCGGACTTCCAGGACCTGGCCCATCGACGCCGGGGTCTCTCCAACATCGATCGTCAGGTCGTTCGGCACGCACCAGACCACCAGGTCGGCGGCCTCGATGGTGGATCGCGTCCTCGCATCGGCGGGTGCGTGGATGGGGTCGGCTGAAGGGCCCAGGCCGGCGGTATCGACCAGGCGGATCATTCGCCGTTCATCCCTCACGGATAGTGCGATCGACGCGTCGATCGCATCCCGGGTGGTGCCGGCGATCTCGGAGACCACCACGCGATCACGGCCCGTCAGACCATTGAAGAGCGTCGACTTGCCGGCATTGGGCGGTCCGACGAGGGCGACGACGGGCTCCTCGCGAGCCGCGGGGCGGCTGGCTCGGATCCACTGCCCGACGCGGTGAAGGCCGTCGCGAATCTCCGCGAGGTGACCACGCAGCTCGCCGATGGTGCAACCCACCACGTCCTCTTCATCGCTGAAGTCGATTCCTGCCTCGGTGCGGGCGATGGCATCGGCCAGTCGATCACCGAGCGCACGAAGTTCCGCGGCGACGGGCCCCCGCCGCTGCAGGTCCGCGGCGTCGAGCTCCTCGTCCCGCGCGGCGGCGATCGAAGCGGCGATTCCCGTGGCGTCCCGGATCGTCAGTCGCCCGGCGAGAAAGGCTCGGGCGGAGAATTCGCCGGGACCGGCGGCGCGGGCGTGCCCGGTACGACGATCGAAGTGTGCGATCAGCATTTGATTCACGATCGTCGCGAGGGCCGGGTTGCCTGGGACTTCCAACTCGAGCACGTCTTCGCCGGTGAACGTGCCCGGACCGGGCAGGACCGCGACGATGCACGGCAGCGACGCGGCGACTCGGGCATCGCTCGAATCATCATCGAGACCGGTCAGGCACGAGGTTGGAATCGAGAGGGTGTCGACGAAGCAACCTCGCGTGCGTCGACGGGCGGCGTCGAGACCCCGGCCGGAGAGCAGGCCGTCGGCGTGCGCGAGAAGGCCGTCGGCGGAGCATCGCACCAGGATCCGTCCGCCCCGGCCCGGCGCGGTGCCGGTCGCGACGATCACGGATCCGTCGTTTGCGTTCACGGGTCGCGCTTCTTGAACTTCTTCTTGGGGCCCTTGGTCTTCCGCGCCTGCTTGGCCTTCGCTTCTTCGAGCTTCTCGGCGTACATTCGGGCCATCCGGTCCTTGGTCTTGCCGACGCCGGTCTTCTTGGCCGACTTGTCCACGGGCTTCGCGGTGAGGTCCATCTGATCGACGAGCTTGCGGATTCGACGGCCTTCGATGATCCCGATCGAACTCGAGGTCAGGATGTACAACGTCAGTCCGCTGGGGGCCTGGAAGAGCATCACCGGGAAAAGCACCACCATCATCACCTTCATGATCTTCTGCTGCTGCTTCTGCTCGTCCGTCATGTTCGGGCTGGGCGGCGGGCTCATGTACTTCTGCTGTACGAAGAAGATGAAGCCCATCAGCAGCGGGAGCACGTTGATGCCGGTCAGCTTGGTGATGTAGATGTCGACGGGGGTGCCGAACTCGATGAAGTGATCGGGACGGGAGAGATCGCCGAGGAACTGGCCGAACAGCGTCGCGTTGCCGATCACCACGTCCGGAAGCAGCTGGAAGAGGCCGAAGAACGCTTCCTGCTGTCTCAGTTCGAAGGCGAAGAAGAGCACCGCGTAGAGGGCGATCCAGATCGGCATCTGCAGGAACGTCGGCAGGAGCCCGCCCACGCAGCCCAGCGGGTTGACGCCGCGCTCCATGAACATTCTTCGCTGTTCGGCCTGCATCTTGGCCGGGTCGTCCTTGTACTTCTTCTGCAACGCGTCGATCTCGGGTTTCATGTCCGCCATGAGGCGGCTGACCCGCTGCATCTGGACCTGGCCCTTCTTCATCACCGGATGAAGGATCGTTCGGACGATGCAGACCAGGATGACGATCGCCAGCGCCCAGTCGAAGGTGAATCCCTGGATCCACGCGAGGAACACCACGAGGAAGTCCGCGAGCCAGGTGAAGGTGCAGAACGTGCAGCACCCGCTCATCAGGTAGACGATGATCGCCCGCATGTTGAGGGCGGTGTACGGGTCGCCCGATTCGAGCACGCTGCGTTCGAGCGGTCCNGCGTAGATCCCGAGATCCCAGTCGGCGGAGCCGCCCGCGGCGATCGTCTTGACCGGACCGTAGAGCTCGGTGACCAGCACCTGCTGAGCCGAGGGAAGCGAGAGGTCTGCATTGGGNAAGACGTTCTCGATGCTGTCGGTGATCGCCNGCGACGTCCGGCCTGCAGCCGCGTCGTAGGGCGCGTGGACGCACAGCGTGAAGTACCGGTTCGTCGCGCCGAACCAGCTCAAGGTGAGTCGCTGCTCACGGCTGGACTCGTTCGGCCAGATGTCGAACGCCTGCATCGTCGCGTCGTCGTCCATCGCGGCGCCACCGCCGGCACCGTTGCGTTCGGCCACGATGTCGAGCAATGCCTGTCGTTCGTACAGCTGGCCGTTTGCGACCACGCTGGCCTGGGCGGGATCGCGGTCCTTCGGCATCAGGTAGCCGAAGTGGAATCGACGCACTTCGATGAACGANCCCTTGTCACGATCGAGGTCGCCGGGACCGTACTGGACCCAGCGGACGTCGGCGTCTCGACCGCCGAGGTTCTCGATGCGCTGTTCCAGGGCGATGTCGTAGCCGTTGTCGGCCAGCTTGAAGCGGCGGCTGATCCGGAACGTCGCGGTTCCCGTCTCGGTGTCGGCGATCTCGGTCTCGAACGCGCCGGGCGCCGTCTCGGACCACACGTCTCCGAAGAGGGAGACGAAGACGCCGTCGATCTCGACCCCGGCGGCGGAGAGGAGGGGAATCGCGTTGGAACCGAGCGAGGATCGATTGAGGGAGTACCGGGCCTCCTCGGCGGGGAGCGGAAGTTCGGGGTTCGCGAAGTGGGCGGCGGCAGCCCGCTTCGCCCGGGCCTCCAGCCAGTACTCGCTGAACACGATCGAGTCGATGCCCGCGCTTCCGGCCGAGAATCGAATCCGGTACCGATCGTTGGCGGGGTCCAGGGAACCGAGATCACTCGGGGCGCCTTCGATCGGACCGCGCGAGGCTCGGGCGAGCCAGGTCGCGGTGGCTGCACCATCCTCTTCGACGGCCTCCGCGTCGGTGGCCGCAGCAGTGTCGTTCTCGGTCGGGTTTGAATCCGCTGCGGCGGCGGGTTCGGCGTCCGCGATCGTTTCGGGTTCAGCGGTCGTGGTCGTTTCCGCGGCCTGCTTCGGGGTGGCGGTAGGGGTGGCTGCGGGGGTGGCTGCGGGNGTGGCGGTAGGGGTGGCTGCGGGGGTGGCGGCGGGCGTGGCACTGGCGGTCTGGTCGGCGGTCGCGTTGGGGGGATCGGAGGTGGGTGCGGAATTCCCCCCCTGAGGTCGCAGGAAAGCGACCACGAGGATGATGCTCGCGATGAGCAGGACGACGCTGGTGACGATGCGACGGCGTTTTTCAGGAGTCATCGGGAGGGTCTGGGGGCGTTGAAGGCCGCGTCGGGAAATCGGGCCCGACGGCCGGCCGGAATGTGCTCAGCGACCTTGGAAGAGTCGGTCGCCCAGCCAGTCGTCGAGTCGATCGATGGCATAGATCTTCTCCGCTACGGCGGTGATGTCGTATTGGAGCCGGTAGAAGTTGACGCGGTGCGGAGCGTCATCTCCGGTTTCCAGAATCGCATAGCTCGCGCGATCATCCTGATCGCGGGGCTGGCCGACGCTGCCGGGATTGACGATCGCCTTTTCATCGGGGTCGAAGACGTGGACGCCGATGAGGGCGGGGTCGTCGGGATCCTCGTGACCGAGCGAGCTCGGCCGCATGAAGTCAGGTCCGTCCTCTTCGGTGTGGATGAAGACACCGGGGACGTGCGTGTGGCCGACCAGACACCGCTGATCGATCATCTCGAAGATCCGTCGGACCTTCGCGGGGTCGTCCCGGATGTCCTCGTCGAAGAGGTATTCGTTGATCGGTTTCCGCACCGATCCGTGGACGCAGGTGTAGAGCTTCTCGTGGAGCTGTCGCGTCTTGATCCGGTTCAGGAAGTCGAGCCGGCGGTTGCCGGACGCCGGGTCCTGCTCGACCGCTTCCTCGAGGACGTCCCGGGTCCAGTGGGCCGCATCCTTGGCGACCACGTTGAAGTTGGTGGGTTCGTAGAGGACCGCGAAGTCGTGGTTGCCCATGAGGCTCCACGCGCATCGCTCCGCCACGAGATCGACGCACTCGATCGGGTTGGGTCCGTAGCCGACGATGTCCCCGAGGCAGACGATCTCGTCGACGCCACGACGATCGACGTCCGCCAGCACCACCTGGAGGGCGTCGAGGTTCCCATGGATGTCACTGATCAGGGCGGTCCGCACGCGATGCTCCGGCCGTTCTCGCTCCCAACGTGGATCCGGCGCACAAATGGTTGCCGGGAATCGAGAATGCTACGGCCTACGACGTCGGATCGTCAACGATCCAGGGTTTCACCCCGCATTTCTCCACCGGCTGACGCGGTTCACCAGCCCGGCGATGCTTCGGGCGAGATCGTCCCGCCGGACCGGCTTCGGAAGGTATTCGTCGCAGCCCGCCTCGAGGCAGATGTTCCGGTCTCCGGGCATCGCATTCGCGGTCAGCGCAAGGATCGGGACGTCCAGACCCGCGTTTCGGATCCGTCGAACCGCCTCGTAGCCGTCGAGGACGGGCATCTGCATGTCCATGACGACCACGTCGAAGGGTTCCCGGGTCCCGTCCATGACCGCTTTCACGGCCGCCGCCCCGTCTTCGACCGCGTGCACGCGGGCGCCGAGTCGACTCAGAAGATGGGTGATCAGTCGCCGATTGTCGAGGCCGTCTTCGGCCAGAAGCACTCGGAGGCCGATGGGCATCTGGGTCCGGGTCCGGACGTCGGGGCGGTGGGCGGTTGGTGGAGCCGAAACGGTCGCCGTGAAGGTCGAGCCCGCGCCGGCCGTGCTGCGGACCTCGAGGTCGCCGCCAAGCATCTCGCAGAGTCGTCTGGAAATCGTGAGTCCGAGGCCGGTACCACCGAATCGGCGGGTCGTGGATCCGTCGGCCTGCTGAAACGGTTCGAAGATCCGGGTCGCCTCGAGATCGCTCATCCCGATTCCCGTGTCGCTCACGATCAGACGGATCCGGTCGTCGCGGTCCGTCGATCGGAGTTCGACCGTGATCCGGCCTTCGGCGGTGAACTTGATGGCGTTACCGAGCAGGTTGACCACGATCTGCCGGAATCGGAGCGGATCCAGCGAAACCGCAGCGTGGATGTCGTCGTCGATCACCACGTCGAATTCGAGGGCCTTGCGGTCGATCTGCCCGCGAAGGGACTCAGCCACGTCTCGGACGCAGCCGCGGACGTCCATCGGCACGCGATCCGTCTCGGTGCGACCGGCTTCGATCTTCGAGAGATCCAGGATCTCGCTGACCAAGGCGAGCAGATGCTCGCCGTTGCCGCGGACCGTCTGGAGGATCGATCGACGCGTCGCGGGATCGGTGTCCTCCTCGGCGAGCAGGTCGGCGTAGCCGATGATCGCGGTCAGCGGGGTCCGGATCTCGTGGCTCATGTTGGCGAGAAACTCGGTCTTCGCCCGGGTCGCGTGGACGGCGGCGGTCCGCGCCACCTCCAGTTCCCCGTTTCGCTCTTCAAGATCGACCCGGATCCGCCCGAGATCCCGGGCGAGCTTGGCCTGCTCGCTCAGCGCGGACAGCAGTTCATCGCCGGTCCGGGTGGCGAGGGCCCCGGCGATCACGTCGTCGGTCACGGGCAGTGCGATGCCGCCGAGGTGTCCGGAAGGACCGCTCGCATCGCGATCGAGCCCGCCGATGAACCGGATCGGTCGCCAGTCGCCGTCGGTGGTCCGCATGCGGACCACGAAGTCGATCGGATCGGCTCGCTCGATCGCGGCGTCGACCGCGAAGTGGAATTGAGCGAGATCCTCGGGGTGGATCCTGCCCAGCAGATCGCTGAAGGAGATTCGTCCCGCCCGGGAAGGGGCCCCGAGCAGTCGCTGGAATCGTTCATCGTGCCATGCGACGCCGTCTCCGAGTCGCCATTGCCAGCAACCGGCGCCGGCGTTCCGACATGCGGAACCCCGGGCGACGTCGGACCGACGCCTTCGGAGGCTCGTCGAGAGGCCGAGCATGCATGCGAACATCAGGGTGAGGCCGATGCCCGCCATCAGGGCCGACTCGACCACCATCCCGGTCGCGGATCCGACCCCGGAGGCGAGCGTCAGCAGCAACCAGGTGCCGTTCGTCTCCCGCGTCGAGCGGGCGGTGAGGGTCAGGGTTGGCGCCACGATGGCGGTCCCGGTCGGGCCGGTCGATCCATCGGTCGCTGGCGTTGCGGCATCACCCATGTCGATCGAGTCTCCTTCATCGGCATCGACCTTCCGGGGTCCCGACTTCGCCGTGGGACGCCGATCCGGGGGAACTGACGGACCCCGGATTCCGGTGATCCCCTCAAGCGGGTCGAGGAAGCGGGGACCGGGCGTTTTCGGACCTCCCGACCGGGAGAGGACCGCCTCGACGGGCGGGGCGGAACGTCCCGCTCGGCTACAATGTTCGACCTCATTCGACGCAGGACGCCGCTTCGGACCGGATCGCGCATCGATCCCGGCGCCGGACGGCCGGACATCAAGGGACACCATGGCCGACTCCAAGCATTACGACCTCATCGTCATCGGTTCCGGACCCGGCGGATATGTCGCCGCGATCCGCGCCGGCCAGCTCGGACTGAAGACCGCGTGCATCGAACGCGGCAAGCTCGGAGGCGTCTGCCTCAACTGGGGCTGCATCCCGACCAAGGCGCTGCTGCACAACGCGGAGCTCTATCAGGAGGCGATCACCCATGGCTCCGAATGGGGTCTGGAGATCGATCCGAAGGACGTGAAGGTCGACTGGGACAAGATCATCGGCCGCAGCCGGAAGATCACCGGCACGCTCAACAACGGCGTCGGCTACCTGCTCAAGAAGAACAAGGTCGACCACTACGAAGGCCACGCCCGCATTCTGAAGGGTGCGACGGGCGGCACGCCGTGCGAGGTCGAAGTGCTCGCCGCCGACGACGACTACTATCACGGTGGCGGCGGCAAGTCCGAAGGGAAGATCACCGCGGATCGCGTGCTGATCGCGACCGGCGCCTCCCCGCGACAGCTTCCCTTCGCCGAGAGCGATGGCAAGACGGTCTTCACCAGTTACGAACTGCTCACCATCGACCACTGCCCGAAGTCGATGATCGCGGTCGGTTCCGGCGCGATCGGCATGGAGTTCGCCTACTTCATGAACGCGTTCGGATGCGACGTGACGGTCGTCGAGATGATGGACCGGATCCTTCCGGTCGAGGACGACGACGTGTCGAAGGTCGCGAAGAAGGCCTTCGAGAAGCAGGGCATCAAATTCAAGACCGGGGCGACCGTCCAGGACATCAAGTCCGGCAAGGGCGGGGCGAAGGTCACCATCGCGGATGCGAAGGATCCGTCGAAGACCGAAGTCCTCGACGCCGAGGTCGTGCTGGTCGCGATCGGGGTCAAGGGACGGTACGACGGGCTCTTCGACGACAAGCTTGGCGTCAAGGTCGAACGGGATCACATCGTGACCGACGCGAAGACCTCCGACGATCCGACGTACCAGACCAGCGTGCCCGGAATCCACGCGATCGGCGACATCATCGGCGCCCCCTGGCTCGCCCACGTCTCCAGCGAGGAGGGTGTGATCGCGGTCGAGAAGATGGCCGGTCACAAGCCCGTCGCCATCGACTACGACGGCATCCCCGGTTGCACCTACACCAATCCGCAGATCGCTTCGGTCGGTCTGACCGAACGGACATGCAAGGAGCAGGGCATCAAGTACAAGACCGGCGCCTATCAGTTGAAGGCGCACGGCAAGGCGATCGCCACCGGTCACACCGAGGGACTGGTGAAGGTGATCACCAGCGAACCCTACGGCGAGATCATCGGTTGCCACATCATCGGCGCGGATGCCAGCGAGCTCATCGCGGAGATGGGACTCGCCAAGCGACTCGAAGCCACGGCCGAGGACATCATCTCGACGATCCACGCCCATCCGACGATGGCGGAGTCGATGCACGAGGCGGTGCTCGCCACCGAAGGTCGCGCGATCCACGCCTGAGCGGATCGCATGGTGGGACGAATCACGACACGGGCCGGCGCCGGGCGCCGGCCCGTGTCATTGCGCTCCTGCGATCGAAGCGAGGCGATCGAACTCGGATCCTCGCATCGTGGGTCGGATGGTCCCGGTGGGGGAGATGATCGTCACCCCGGGGGATCCGCCGGCCGTGCGCCCGTCCAGGCGACGAGCGTCTCATCGATCACCTCCACGAGCCTCGCATCGATCGGGGGACGAAGCATCTCGAGGTGGGGGCATTCCAGCAGTCCGGTCCTGCATCGGGGTGATATTCGCGCCCAGCGTCTCCGCAATGGCATCCGAGGATCGGTCTCGATCAGGAGGGTGGGCATGTCTCCGCGCCGCGGGCGTATTCGACTGCAGAGACGTCGCCCACGCGAGGATCGCTCCCGCAGTCGCGATTCGACGTGATCGGCCTCCGCTTTCGCGACCGACGGGCCACGGAATCGATCCACGAGCCACCTCATCCGCGAACGCCACGAAGGTCGGACTTCGCCGTCGAGGAGAACGACGCCGGGCGTCGAGCCGCCGATCGCAAGCATGTCCAGGGCGAGTTTCCATGCCACGCCGGCACCGGCGGAATAGCCGATCCAGACGACCGGACGGCCGCCGGCCAGCGCGACGACTTCCGCGGCGAGGTCTCCGAGTCGATCCGGCGTCTCCGCGTCCGACCAGTCGACGCCGATGGCCGTCACGTCGGCCCGCAGGGCATTGGCGAGCGGTCCGAAGATCCACGCATGACCACCGATGCCCGGGCAGAAGGCCACGATCGGGCCGGCTCCTTCGCGGATCGAGAACACCGAGGCTCGAGCCGCATCGTCGAGTGGACGGACGACCCGCGCCTGGTCCCGGATCGTGCGGGCACTCGCCATGTCGGATTCGGGGATCGTCAGTTCATGCTGTGATTCGAGGGTCAGGAGGATTCGAAGGCGACCGAGGGAGTCGATGCCGAGCTCGTCCAGCGTGGTCGAACGGCCGGGACGTTCGATGCTGAGTGCGGCCTGCCACGCGTCCGCGACGAGCGATTCGGTGCCTTTCCTTGGTGATTCGTCGGCCCGGACGTGTTCGGCGATTCGGGTGAGGAAGACGTCCGTGACGGCGCTTCGGTCGATCTTGTTCGCAGCGTTGCGGGGAAGGGTGTCGAGTCGCTCGAACAGGGCGTGTCGTTCCGCGGCGATGCCGGAAGCGAGCTCGCCGCGGACGAGTCCGATGGCATCGTCGCCTCCCGAGATCGCGACGCCCAGCGTCGCCCGTTCGTCGGACAGCGGGACCGGGACCACGATCACG
>NZFT01000016.1 GCA_002690755.1 Phycisphaerae bacterium | reverse complement strand
GAAGTCCGTCAGATCAGCCCGAAGACCGAGGTCGTCTTCCTGTCGGGATCCTGCAACGACCGGTTCATCGAAGCCGCTCGCGCCTCGGGCGCCCGTGGATACGTCTACAAGGGTGACGATCCCGCGGAACTCGTCTCGGCCATCCGCGCGATCGTGGCTGGCGGGACTTTCTACAGCACCAGTGTGAGCGAGCGGATCTCGACCGCCCCCCGCGGCGACGGGGAGTCGAAATTATCCATGCTCTCCTCGAGGGAGCTCGAAACGCTTCGCTACATCGCGAAGGGGCTGTCGAAGAAGGAGATCGCGCCGCTCATGCACATCAGCGTGAAGACCGTCGACAAGCACGTGACGCAGTTGATGTCGAAGCTGGAGATCCACGACCGCGTCGCGCTGGCCCGATACGCGATCCGAGAGGGTCTGGTCGCGCCCTGATCGCGGTCAGCCACCCCGGCGTCCCGCGGCCGGACCTGATTCAAATTCCGCGAGCAGGTCTCGAATCGTCGAGATCAGCGGTTCCATCTCGAAAGGCTTGCGAAGCAGTCTGGTCCGTTCGAGCAGTTCATCGTGGTGGCCCGCGGGAATCGCATGCCGCGTCCGCCGTCGGATCCGGGCCATCGCAACCCCGATCGCGACACCGGCGACCAGACCGACGGCGAGCCCCGGCAGCAGCGCGGTGGCGGTGTCGACCATCGCCGCGGCATCACCGCGGGAGGTGACTGACGCGGCGTCGACGATTGCATGCATCGATCGCATGACCGGAGGTCAGCGATCGAACGCTCGTATGAAACGTGGGAATTCACACCACTTCGTGGTGCATTTCAGTCGCAGTCGCCCCAACCGATGAAGAGCAGTCCCAGGTCCTTGCCATCGACCCGCTCGTCGGCATTCAAATCCGCCGGGCAGTCGGCACAGGGACCCCAGGAGACGAACAGAAGTCCCAGGTCGCCGCCTCCGGTCACCTGGTCGCCGTCCAGATCGGTGGGGCAGTCGTCCCCGCAGCCTGACGCGACCTCGTTGCCGCCCGCGTCGGTCCACGGCCCGGCGATCTGATTCGGGGTGTTTCCGCAGGCCAGCGTGTCGCGAAGTCGCGGCGTGCTTCCGTTCCAGCTGTAGATTCCACCTCCGTTGCTGGCGACGTTCTCCTGCATCGAACACCGGTCGAGCACCGGGCTGATCGAGAAGTTGTGCATCGCGCCGCCTTCGCCGCTCGCGATGTTTCCCGTGAAACCGCAATCGATGAACTCCGGAATCGCGGTGCTCGATCCGGGGTCGGCGTTGAAGATCGCGCCGCCCTCGTCGCCCGCGGCATTCTCGTCCATCACGCATTCGCGGAGGATGGGACNGCTGGCGTCGTTGTACATCGCGCCGCCGTCGCTGACGGCGACGTTGTCGCGGAACAGGCATCGCTCGAATTCGGGCCGGCTTCCGTCGAAGTTCAGGACGGCGCCGCCGAAGAAGCCGCGATTCTCGATGAAATCGCAGTCGGTGATTCGAGGTTCGGCACCCCAGTTGTAGATCGCACCACCGAGGCAGGCGGAGGAACCGTTGTCGAAGAAGGCGCAGTCGACGATCGTGGGTCGACAGATCGAACCGGTTTCGTCGCCGTTGAGGATCGCGCCACCGTACTCGGCGTCGTTCCCTTCGAAGATGCAGCCCCGGATGGTGGGACCGCTGCCGTCGCGATTCCAGAAGCCGCCGCCGAAATACTCCCAGAAGTCGATCGCGCCGTTGTCGTTCCAGTCGTACCAGCTGGCCCGGCAGTTTCGAATCAGGAATCCTTCGATCACCGTCTTCGCGGTCTCCCCGTTCCGGCACCGCACGCCTCGGCGGAACGACTCGCCGTCGATGATCGCGGTGCCGGGGATCGCCGCGGCGAGGAGGATCCGCTTGCCCTCGAGGTCNACGACCTGGTCGTCGGTGGAGGTGTAGGTTCCGGGGGCCACGAGCACCACGTCACCATCGGACGCGTAGTCCACGGCGGCCTGGATCGAATCGAAATCGGCGGGGCCATCGTCGTCGACGGTCAGGGTGTCGGCGACGAGTGGGAATGCGATCGCGAATGCGGCGACGGCGTGAAGTGTGGTCGGGCGAATCTCGGGCATGGTGGTCTCCGGCCTGATTATCGTCGGCCGGAAGCCGGATGCGAGTGGAATCACGACGATTCGATCAGTGCCGCGGCTGGGGCCGCCACGACCGCCCGAGACTCGTCGAACGCCGTTTCGTCTGCTCGCCGCAGGCAGAAACGGGTGTCGGCGGCAGCCCGGCGGGCCGCTTCACTTCCGTGATCAATTCGCGGCCACGGGGCCCGCGCCGGGGGGCTCGTGCCTGGGAGGCGTGATCTCGTTACTGAAGGTGGAGTCTGGTACGGCTTCGACCGATGGGAGGGTGGAAGGGTCGACGATCGCACGTCGTCGCCTAGCGTTCGTTTTCCGACATGCCCTCGTCGGGATGTCCGTTCTCGATCAAGAAGGAAGGATCACGATGCCCGTTTCAGAAGAAGATTTTCGTGCCCTGCAGCGTCAGGTTCGTCGTCAGCGTCGGTGGAACGTCGCCCTGGTGGCGATGGTGGCCGCCGGTGGTCTGATGGCCGCGAACGGCGTGCGGTCGGTGCCCGACGTCATTCAGGCGAAGAAGTTCGAGGTCGTCGATGGCGCGGGGACGGCGGTCGTCGAGCTCGGCGTCAATCGAGCCGGCAACGGGGCGGTCACCACGCGCAATGAATATGGCCGGCGGCTCGTGCGACTCGGGGCGACCACGGGCGGGAACGGATTCGTCACCACGTTGAACGGCATGGGTGGAAACCTCGTGGAACTTGGTGCGACCGTGGACGGGCAAGGCACGGTCGAGACCGAGGACGGCGACGGTCAGACGCTGGTTCGACTCGGCTCGTACTCCAGCGCCCGAGGCGGCTACGTCGAGGCCTTCACCACGAGGGGCGCGTCGACCGGCGAATTCCCCGATAAGTGATCGAACGGCACGCAACTGAAACACCGAACGCCGCATCCATCCCGGGTGCGGCGTTCTACGTTGGCGGCCAGCCGGGCCGCTTCGGCGATCGTCGGCGCGGGCGTGATTCGACCGAAGATTGGGCGGTCAGCTCGAGGGTCCGAGGTTCCACGCCGTAATTCCGTATGGTCTTCATGAAATCCGGTCCGACGCTCGCCCGGGAACTGGTGGAAGTCGGGAAGCAGCGGTCTCCATCGAATCGTGCATTCGAGATCCAATCAAGGTCGAGAACTTTCAGGAGTTGAACCAGTGGCCAGATACAAGGTGATCCTCTTTCTGACGTTCATCGTCATCGCGGCGGGCGGAATGACATACTTCTGGTTCGACCAGCCCAGGCGCACGACCGAGGGATTCGCGGGGGATCTCTACCACCAGCGATACGACGAGGCCGCGGGCATGCTTCGTGCTCCCAGTGCCCTGAGCGTCGATTCGGACGGCGGACTGGTCGTGGTGGACGAGGCCGGCCGCTCGATCACCGTGCCGAAGGCGGCGTTGCCGTTCAAGGTCCTCGGTGGCGATGGTGGTCCCGAACACGACTTCAAGATGATCGCGCTCGGTCCGAGCACGGATGGAACCCTGCATTCGCCTCCGGTCATCCTCTACCTCGGTGTCGCGGGCGCGAGGGTCACGATCGAGGCCGTGGAGCGCTGACCGCGAATTCGTTCGACGGGGAGGCCGTGGCCACGGGCGATGACGAGCGGAAAGAACGCCGCATCCATACCGGGTGCGGCGTTCTGCGTTACCTGCGTGTGAGTTTCCTCATGAGCCCCGGTGGCATCCAGGATCGCGCTGGGTCCGAAGGGAGGGGGGGAAGCCTCGACGCCGCCGGAGCGGGTGACCCGTAAACCCGATGGCGAACGGGTCGGCAAGATCATCGAGCGAACGTCCATGGGAGGACTCGAACCTCCAACCCCTGCCTTCGGAGGGCAGTGCTCTATCCAATTGAGCTACATGGACCGGTGCGACGGAACGGCTCGTCGCGATCGAGCATTGTAAGCCGATCGAAGGTGGCCGTCGACCGCGTGAAGGCGGGCGTTCATCCGCCGGCGGACGGATCGTTCGTCGCGGTCGCGGGCGGTTCGATGATCTCCATCAGGCCTTCGAGCTCGGCTTGCAGGAGGGAACGCTCCCGGGCCAGATAGGCGGCGTCCGATCGGACTTGCTCGAGCTCGGCCTCCAGCGCCGAGATCCGAGCGGCGCCGCTGGCGGCCATGGCCTCGAGGTCGACGATCGCGGCTTGGAGGTCCATGATCGACTCGGTTCCCGCCTCGGTGTCCGCCTTGGTGCTGACGGGCGTCTCGGCGGGCGCGACTCCGGCTGCGGGCGGCGGGAGGATCGTCGGCCGATTCGACGCGACCAACCAACCAAGGCCGACCAGCACCGCGACGACCCAGCCGGCGGCGGCGATCCGGATGGCTCCGGACGCGGCTGGTGCGGGCATGCGTTCGGTCGTGGATCGCGTCGGGGTGTTGACTGCCGGGACCGCGGCGGTTTCCGGCACGACATCGGATTCATCGGGTTCCGTCGTCACCGGGGCGGGCTCGATGACGGGCGTCGGCATCTCGGCCGCGATCGGCTCCGGGTCGGCCGCGGTGTCTCCCGTCGAGCGTGTTTCCGATTCGGCGACCGCATTCGCCACCGCGTCGGATGCGACCTCGGGTTCGGGCGTGAGCGTCTTCGGCATCTCTGCCGTGGTCTCGCCGAGTTCGTCGCCGAGCTCGCGGTCGGTGACGAGGGTGTCCGCCCGTTCGGTGGGTCCGACGTCCGAACACGGCGACTGGACCTGAGGAATCGTCGGTTGGTTGGTCGCGGCGTCGATGTTCTCTCGCGTCACCCGTGCGGCGGGATGCTGCGAGTTTCGATCCGTCGTCTCGGCGTCCGGCTTCCAGGTCATCGCCCAACGCCGCGAGGCGACCGGGTTCGTGGAGATCGCGGACGGCTCGGTTAGTTCAGGCGTTTCCGGTGGAACCACGATCTCAAGGGCGGATGCATCGGTCGGCGGGGAATCCGGCGTCGCGACGAGATCGAGTTCGAGCTGTCGGTGGTTCGGCATCGGGGTCGACGTTGCCGGGCGGGCGGACGACGGCGAGTCGGGCTTGAGATCGGTCACGAGGGTTTCCAATCGGGCGGATCGAGGCGTCTTCGTCCGACGGCCGAGGGGGTGCACGGTCTGGCGGGGGTGATCCCGGACCCGGCCTCGAACCGCCTCGCGTGGGCCGATCGCCTCCGGTTCCACTGCGGAAGGCGGTGGAATCGAATCGACTGGCGCGGCCGAGGATGGTTCGAGCGATTCAGGCAAGGGATGGCGGACGGAGCGGGGTCGAAGCATGGATCGCCGCGAGTCCGACCTCGCGGGTCTTTCCATGGGAGACTACGGGCCCGGTCGCGGGGTGCGACCGCACCGCCGTCCGATCCACATTCCCACCCGCCCCAGGAGCGTCCGATGCGACTTGCCGAGTTCCAGCAGCTGATCCGTGATCGTTACCACGCCACCGATGCCGCCCGGGGGGTCCCGGGGACGTTCCTGTGGTTCAGCGAGGAGGTCGGTGAACTCGCCGAGGCCTTCGGCCNCCGGGAACGGGGGGACGGCGATGAAGCGAATCTTCGGGAGGAGTTCGCCGACGTGCTCGCCTGGCTGACCACGCTCGCGAACATCTGCGAAGTCGATCTCGAAGCGGCGATCCGGGAGAAGTACCTCGCCGATGGAGGTCCGAAGGGGGTGAAGTGATCGTCCGGTTCTCCAGCCGGAAGCACGCGCGGGCCGAAGATCACGGAGCCCCGGGAGCGGTTCCGACCGCGTGATCCTCTTCCTCCAGTCCGGGGCCCAGTCGGAGTCCGCGGCATGTGTGGCATCACCGGCATCATCGCGTGTGGAGATCGGACGCCTTCGGCCGACGAGGCGGCGCGAACGCGGATGCGCGATCGACTCCGCCATCGCGGGCCCGATGGATCCGGCGACTGGGCGGACGCCTCGGCGTGGATCGGACATCGCCGGCTCGCCATCATGGATCCGCAGCACGGCCGGGAGCCGTTCGTACGGGGCGCCGGCGACCACGTCACGGTGGTCGTCTTCAACGGCGAACTTCTGAATCATCGCGATCTCCGCGTCACGCTCGAACGGGAAGGCGTCGCGTTCTCGACCGACTGCGACGCGGAAACCGCCGCGGCGGCGGTGCACCACTGGGGCGAGGACGCGCTCGATCGTTTTCGCGGCATGTTCGCGATCGCCTGGTACCGGCCTCGAGAACGTACGCTCCGGCTTGCCCGTGATCCCTTGGGGGTGGTTCCGCTGCTGTGGGCTTCGGTTCCCGCGTGCGGGGACGAGATCATCTTCGCGAGCGAGATGACACCGATCATCGAGCATCCGGGATGCGTTCGACGCGTGGATCCGATCACGTTGTCGGGGTACCTCTCGACGATCCGGATCACCTCCGGGGCTCGGACCATGGTCGACGGGGTGCGGACGGTGCGTCCCGGTGGTCTGGTCACCATCGACTGCCGCGGATCGCGACCGCGGATCGACGACCGATGCTGGTGGCGGCCGCCGCGGGTGACCGGCGGGGTCACGGGTGCGGTGGCCGACGAACTGGTCCGCGCCGCGGTGATCGAGACCCTCGAGGCCCATCTCCAGAGCGACGTGGAACGTTGCGGGCTCCTGTCGGGTGGGATCGACAGCGCCGTGCTCTCGACCCTCGCGAAGGCCCGGGTCGATCCACTTCGCACCTTCACGGCGCTCGGCGGCGACGGCACCGCCGATCCCGACCGCGAGGCGGCCGCGATGATGGCGCGACGGCTCGGCACCGATCATGTCGAAGTCGGGGTCGCGGACGCGACGGAACCGCCGATCGCCCGGTGGCGGCGGATGGTGCGGTCGATGGGGGTGCCGCTCGGCACCCCGAACGAGATCGCGATCAATGCGCTCGCCGAAGCGGTCGGAACCGCCGGCATCAAGGTCGCCATCGGCGGCGAAGGGGCGGACGAGATTCTCGGGGGCTACGAGCCGATCCTGCGGCTGGTCGCGGGCATCGCTGCCGCCGATCCGGGGCCGGAAGTCGCCGCGGCGACCCTGCTCGAATCCGCGTCGTGGATCACCCCGAGTGCGAAGGCGTCGGTGCTGACCGATCGGTGGGTCGAGTCCATCGGTCACGATGCGGCCCTGATCGGGGAACTGGGATCGGCGATCGATTCGGGGGGAAGTGCGGCCGAGCCCCGGTCGTACCTCCACTGGCTCCAGACCGTGAACCTCCCCGGGCTCCTCGGGCGACTCAATGCCGCCTGCATGCTCGCGTCGGTCGAGGCGAGACCACCGTTCGCGGACCGGCGGTTCGTCGAGACGGTCGCCCGGGTCGACACCGCCGATCTCTTCGGCCCGGAGGCGGACGGGACCTTCCGAACCAAGACCGTCCTGCGACGTGGTTTCGCCGAACGGCTGCCGGCCGAGATTCTCGCCCGCCCGAAGGCGAGCTTTCCCACGCCGTTCGCCCCGTGGGCCGCCTCCATGCTCGCCGACTCTTCGGTGGCGGACGCGATTCGTCCGCTGGTCCGAACCGAGATCGCGTCGGTGCTGGTCGAGGATCCCGCGGCCCATCCGCTGCAGGCCTGGCCGCTGGCGAATCTCGGTCTCTGGGCGGTCGAGACCGGCCTGACGCTCGACCCATCGTGATCGGGGCTTCGGTACGCTGCACCCGTGAGCCAATCACTCCGACTCCGAATTCGAAACGCCGAGGCCACCGGTCTCGAGGAGGAGATCCGGGAGTTTTCGGGTCCGGCGATCTTCGGACGCAGCCGCGACGTGGACGTGCTCCTGCTCGATCCCGGAATCTCCCGACGACACGCATCCCTGCGTCCGGGCGACGACGGCGGCTGGTCGATCGAGGATCTCCACTCGACCCGGGGCACCTGGGTGAACGGACGCCGACTGGCGCCGGGTGAGACCACGGCGATCGCCGAGGGCGACCTCGTCGAGATCAATCCCTGGAGTCTGCTGGTGCTGGGGCGGGAGGCGACCGCCGGGGTGGTGCTCGCCGACGGCGACGTCGGTGGCTCGATCGCGGAAGCGGTGTCCGACCCGCAGCTGCGGGATCGCTTCGACGGTCTGGTCAGCGCGGTGCGACGCGCGTCGACCCGCACCGGCGAGGAGGAGGTCTTCGGGGCCCTGCTCGAATGCCTGCTCGACGGTTGCGAGCTCGACCGCGCCATGATCCTGCGGATCGAGGGCGGGGTCACCCGGGCGGTGGCGATCCGTTCATCGGAACGCTCCGAGGAGATGAGTCCGCGACCGTTCTCCGCCACGCTGCTCCGGGCATCGATCGAATCCGGACGAACGGTCCGGCTCGAGGAGCACGCCGACGTCGATCAGGCGCAGAGCGTCGCGATCGCCGGGGTTCGCGAAGCGTTGTGCCGCTGCGTCGACGACGGCATGAACGACAAGGGCGTGCAACTGGCCGTCTACGGGGACTGCCGCATGGGAATCGCCGATGACGAACTGGTCGCGTGGTTCGACGCGATCGCCGAGCTCTGTGCCGTCTCGATGCGGATGCAGCAGGGCCGGGTCGCGGAGTCCGAGCGGGCGCAGATGGTGGCGGAGATGAACGCGGCCCGGGCGGTGCAGGAGGTCCTGCTCCCGAGTGAATCCGGTTCGATGGGAGACCTTTCGTGGCAGGTCGTCGCGATCCCCGGGCGGACCATCGCGGGCGACCTCGTCGACCTGCGTCGGATCGGTGACGGTCTCCACGTGGTGCTCGGCGACGTGAGCGGCAAGGGGGCCCGGGCCGGCATGGTCATGGCGGGGACCCAGGCCTGTGCCGACACGCTCGCGGCGTCGGGGCTGGCGCCGTCCGAGCTCGTCGAGCGACTCGACGAATGGGCGATTCGGACCATTCCGGAAGGCTGCTTCATCACGCTCTGGTGCGGTCGGCTCGATTCGAACGGCGGGGTCGAGTTCGTCGATGCCGGACATGGGCTCGCGCTGGTGCAGCATGCCGATGGTTCGACCTCGCCGCTGGTCGGAGAACGCCGGCCGCCGCTCGGAATCGAGCCGTTTCCCGCCGTCGCTTCGACCGTGACGCTGCGACCCGGCGAGGCGTTGATCCTCTTCAGCGACGGCCTGGTCGAAGAACCTTCATCCGCTCGTGATGGTGATCGCTACGGGCTCGAGCGCATCGAAGCGTCCATCGACGCGCACGGCGCCGATCCCGCCGCGATTCTCGCGGACCTCGTCGACTGGTGCGAGCGGGACCACTTCGACGACGACCTGACGGTGCTGGTCATTCGTCGCGCGGCGGACTGAATCCGCGGGTTCCGGCGGGTGAGACCCATCAACGTGACTCGTTCCGATCCATCGGGTTC